>CAMBCF010000008.1 GCA_945864585.1 Bordetella parapertussis
AAGGCGCTGATCCCTGGCCCCGTCGCGACAGTCGGATTTGGTTCTCGGGTCAGGCGGCGAACGCGCACACCAACATGGTGTTCACCCGGCGGGATCGGCCGCTCGGAGGTGATGATCACATGTTCGCCGCCGATATTCATATCATGCACAAGACGGCCGTTATGCACGTACAGGCTGTAACCCGACGTCGCGTCACCGTGCGCGATCAGCACACCGTTGGAGACGGAATCAAAATCCGCGTGGGCGTCGATCCAATAGCTTCGGCTGCGCAGATCGGGCGCGACCTCGGTCGGCACATGTCCGATGCCGGCGTGGAACACGTAGCGCGTGCGTGCGCCATGAAAACGGCTGGCATTTTCAATAAAGCGTTGGCGGAACCGATCATCGAGTGGCAGCACATTGTGCTTTCCTGCTTCTGTCCACCATAAGTCAACAAGTTCTGCCAGTTTCGCTGGTTCCCGCGCAGCAAGATCGTTGGTTTCGGAAAAATCCGAATCGAGGTGAAACAATTCCCACTTGTCCGTTTCATACGATGTTTGCGGCGGATGGTACGCAACGGCCTTCCAACCCGCATGCCAGATGCCGCGATGCCCGAACATCTCAAAATACTGCGGCGAGGGCTTGGACGGCACGGCAGGATCGTTAAGGCTCGCGGCGAAACTGGTTCCTTCCAGTGGCATTTGCGGCACGCCATTGATTTCCGCCGCCGGCGTGACCCCGATCACCTCCAGCAGTGTGGGAGCAAGATCGCTGGCATGGACGAACTGGTGCCGCAATTCGCCGCGGGCTGCGATACCCCTGGGCCAGGAGATGACCAGCGGATCACGGATACCTCCGCCATGGGTGTTTTGCTTATAACGCCGCAATGGTGTGTTCGAGGCCATGCCCCAGCCGAGCGGGTAGTTGGCATAGGTGCCTGGCCCGCCGATATCATCGAGGCGGGCCAGTTTCTCCGCCATCGGTTCTGCCCGCAGATTACGTGGGCCCAACAAGTTGACGCCCCCGAGCGGCCCGCCTTCCTGGCTGCCGCCGTTATCCGACAGCACCAGCACCAGCGTGTTCTCCCGCAGTTCGGCCTGCTCAAGGAAACGGATCAAACGTGCAATATGCTGGTCGGCGTGATCAAGCATCCCGGCGAAGGCGGATTGCAGCCTGGTGAAAAAGCGCCTTTCGTCCGCCGAATGCTCGGCCCACGGCCTCACGTCATCATTGCGCGGCGGCATGGTTGTTGCCGCAGGCACGATCCCCATCGCTTTCTGGCGGGCGAAGCGCCGCTGGCGTTCCACATCCCACCCCTCCGTGAACATGGGATCGTAGTTTCGAATGAGATCGCGTGGCGCCTGATGCGGTGCATGCACTGCGCCGAGTGCCAGCCACAGCAACCACGGCTCATCCGGCCGTTCCGCCACATGGCCGGCAAGGAAGCGGATGGATTGATCGACCAGATCCGCGGTGAGGTGATAACCATCCTTCTCGCCGGCAGGCGGTTCGATCGTCGAATTGTCACGCACCAAAGCCGGCGTGTACTGGTCTGTCGCGGCATCCATGAAACCATAGTAGCGATCAAGCCCGCGGCGGGTTGGCCAGCCATCAAAGGGACCTGTGGCACCGGCTTCGGTTAGCGGGGTGACATGCCACTTCCCCAGCATGTAGTTGCGATAACCATGCGGTCGCAGCATTTCGGCCAGCGTGCCGGCCTCCTTGGCGATCTTGCCCCGGTAGCCGGGGAAACCGCAGTCGAAGTTGGCGAGGCAACCGACCCCAACCGAATGATGGTTGCGTCCTGTCAGCAGTGCCGCGCGCGTGGTGGAGCACATCGCCGTGGTGTGAAAGCCGGTGTAGCGCAGCCCCTGCGCAGCCAGCCGGTCGATCGCCGGTGTGCGGATGCCCGAACCATAGCAACCAAAATCAGAAAACCCGGCATCGTCAAAGAGGATGACGAGAATATTCGGTGCACCCTTCGGCGCTTTCGGTGGCGCGGGCCAATAGGGCGTCGAATCATGGATCGTTCTGCCGATTTGGCTGGACCATACTTGACTTTGCTTCTCGCTCATACGAGGTTTCCCCTATGCTTGATCGCGCCAGGTGGAAAGGCGGTTGTGGGCGCCTCACGCACTGCGGTCACGCGGTGGCGTTTGGGTCGAGGGGATAGATCGGCCGGCGGATGCGCTTAAAGTCCAGCGTACTGTAGTCGGAAGTGCACACTCCGACACCTGCGCATTCGACAGTCGCGCGCGCGAGGTCGCCGAACCCCGCGCGCCAGTGCAAGCGGCTTTTCAGCATGAGATAGCGTTTCTTTGCCGGATCGATACCCTGCGATGCGAAACATTCGAGATCATTGGGCTCCTGCTGACGCGAAATAACGACGATCTCCACGCGGCCGGTATCGAGCACCGCGGTCGGCCCCATGTCCATCAGCACGCCTCTAGACATCGGCCCGCAGTTCGTGAATTGCCCGTTGGTCAGGTTCTTTACCGTGCCGGTGACTTGCAGAGGTTTGCCTTTCAGTTTGAGGCTAGGCATGTCCAGCTTGCCGCCAAGCGTAAGCGTTACGCGCGCTCCCAAGCCGGCTTGTTACATCTGCATGACGGTCTGCGGATCGAAGACCGCGAACGCGGCGACATCGTCGAGCCGCGCTTCGAGGATGGCTCCGAGCACCGCCATCGTGTCCATGGTGCCGCCGGAGGCGGCATTGTCGTAATGGTCGAGAAGCACCACCGGACGCGAATCGCCAGCGCTTGCCCGCGACGGACTGAGCGCGCGCGCTTGCGCGAGAGACTGTGCGAGCGGCTCGATGGCATAGACCCACTTCGCGCGATCGCGCCAGGCCATGTCCAGCAGTTCGTTGCACCAGCGCCGCGCCAGTGCAGGATCGTTGTCGGTGACCACGACCGCCGACAGCCTTGCGTTGACAATATCGGCTTGCGGAAAGCCGACAAACAGGCTCGCGCACAGCGCGCCCTGCTTTTACATTTCGATTGCGCGCGCATGGATCTCGCGATTGGGCGAGTCGAGGCTCGATTGGCGCATCACGTGCGGCAGCATCGGCCGCTGGCCCCAGGCCATCAGGTACACCGCATCGTGTGCCACACCGCTGACGATGTCGCGGCACGACAGGCCTAACGCTTGTGCTGACTTACGCACGCTGTCGACGAGCTCAGGGTCGAAATGGCTGGGCGCGAAATAAAGAATTTCCGTGATGTCGATGGTGCAGCGGCATTCGGTTTCTATTTTTGTCACCGATGCTTTCAGATGCGCGACCATCGCGAGCAGGGTCTCATCTTTTGCGTTGCGTACGTTTAGCGTCACATGGACTTTGCCGGGCACCACATTCCTCGAGTTCGGCATCACGCGCAGGTGGCCGACCGTTGCGCCCGCGTTGTCCGGGTAGGCACAGGCGACGCGGTTGGTTTCAATCACCAGGCGGCTGGCCGAGGCTTTTGGAAGCACGAGTAGGTTGGGCTGGTAAGCCCAACATCTACCGAATGACACGCGCGAAAACGTTGGGCTTCGCTACGCCTGTCCTGAGCTTGTCGAAGGGCTCAGCGCCAACCTACCGTAGCGTCAAGTTTTTTCGGTAATCGCATCCCACTCCGGCAACGCCCACCCTTCAAACGGCATCTCCCACGCCGCGCTATTGGCGCGATCGACAATTTCCACCGGCAGCATAATTTCGCGCGGCACGCACTCGCCATTGAGATAACGCACGGCTGCCTCAGCGGCGAGGCACGCCATTTTCATCGCATCGAAACTCACTGTCGCCAGCAGCTTGCCAGATTTTATGGCGGCAATAGCGTCCGGCACGGCATTGGCTCTTCCTACCGGCACCAAGGGTTTGCCGGCAGCTTCAAACGCATCAATGGCGCCGAGCGCCATTGCGTCATTGGCGGCAAGGATGGCATCAAACCCGACGCCGCTCACCAAAACGTTGGGCATAGCAGACCCAGCGCAGCTGTCGCGCCAATGTGACCGCCACTCGCTGTGATAAACTTTGAATTGTCAGCATCTACCGCATTGGAGGTCAGCGTGAGCACGAACCTGGAAGTCCTGGAAGCCGAAGTCCTGCAGTTAGCTCCGGTCGAACGATCGCACCTGCTTGAGCGACTGATCGCTAGCCTTGATTCAGACCCCGAAGTCGAGGAAGCTTGGGAGCGAGAAGCGGATCGTAGGGAAGCCGAACTGGAATCAGGTTTGATCGCGGCAGTTCCAGGGCAGGAAGCCATCGCTCGGCTTCGAGCAAGAATTCCGCGATGACCTTCTCGCTCCACCCCGGGGCGGAGCATGACATTGCCGAGGCGCAAGATTTTTACAGCGAACAAGCAGGCCCTGTGGTTGCTCAGCGTAGCGTTAGACATTCTTACCTCTGCCCTATAGACTTGTGGGCATGGCTCAATCTACGATCAACCGATTTCGGAATCTGATCCGCACGCTGAATTATGTCGTTTCCACCCACGCAGCAGAGGAACTTGAAGATGACGGTCTTTCAATCCTTGATCTCGAAAACATCATCCTCACGGGCCAAATCACAGAGCGCCAGCGCGACGTCCAAACCCATTAAATCAAATACGTCGTTTCCGGTGGTACGCTCGACAGTAGTCACGCGCAAGCCGTCGTTAAAGTCGGCTTCGCCGGGAAACTTATCATCATTACAGTCTATGTCCTCTAAACATCAATGCGCCCATTGTGGAAGCTCATCCGTGCAGATCAAGCACGTCACTCGCAGTTTCGGTAAATCATCGGCATTGCTTGTAATTGAAGCAATTCCCATGTGGTCTTGTCCAAGTTGTGGGGAGTCGTATTTCTCGGCTCAAACCTTGCATGAAATAGAGCGCATCAAAGCATTGCGCAAGTCTATTGCGGTCAGCCGTCAAATTCCGGTTGCAGCCTTTCAACCGGCGATTGTCTAACGTAGCGTCAAGTTTTTTCGATAATCGCATCCCAGTCGGGCAGCGCCCGCGCTTCAAACGGGCAATCCCACGCCGCGCAATTGGCGCGATCCACTATCTCCACGGGCAGCATAATCTCGCGCGGCACGTGCTCACCACGCAAATGACGCAGCGCCGCCTCGGCCGCAAGACAGGCCATTTTCATGGCGTTGAAACTGGCCGTGGCGAGCATGGTGCCGGCTTTGATGGCGTCGATGGCCGACGGCACCGCGTTCACGCCGACGACGGGGCGCAATGGTATTTTCGCGGCGCTCATCGCATCAATCACGCCCAGCGCCATCGCGTCGTTGGCGGCGAGCACTGCATCGAAGGGCACGCCGCCTGCGAGAAAACGGGTCATCTCGCGCGCAGCCGCGTCCTGCAAAAACTCTCCGCCTATATCGGCCACGCGGGTAATGCCCGGCGCTGCGGCAAACGCTTCGGCAAAGCCGGTCAATCGATCACGCCCGGAAATCGAACCGTGCGTGCCCGCAAGCACCAGCACGCGACCCTGCTGCTGCAGATGCGCAAACAGATAATTTGCAATGCGCACCGCCAGCGCGCGATCATCCGAGCCGGCGAAACTTACCCACGCGCCGCCCTGCAACCGGTTGACGAACGAAAATACCGGTATGCCTGCGGCGTTCAGGCGTTGCACATAAGGAATCATCGCTTCAGCATCAGTCGCCACAAACAAACAGGCATCGGGTTGTGCGGCGATAGCCTGCTCGACCAGGGCCTGTTGCTCGCCGACGTGATCCGGTTGTGCGGGCACGTAATGCGTGGTGCGCGCCCCCATGCGCGCAGCCACGCGATCGGCGCCCATGCGGGCGGCGGCGTACGCCGGGTTGAGGCGGTTTTTGGTGAAGATCGCGAGGGTGGGTGCGGCGCGATTTGTTGATGTGTTCATTGGTGTCCTGAAGGCATTGCGGTTTAGGTCCATCCGACCTATGAGTGGGCCAATACTACCCTCGTCGTTCCAGCGCAAGCTGGAACCTAGTGTAGTGCTTCACTCTGTGCGGCACTTATGCAACGGCACGGCACCAGTGAAACTCCTCCCCTTTCGAGGGGGGGGGCGTAGCGAGGGGGGTATCTGGGAGGGGGATGGGGTAATGGCGCGCGAATGCCACCCTATCCCCACCCTAGCCCTCCCCTTGAAGGGGAGGGAATGTCTCATGAATTGCGAAGCAGTACACTAAGTTCAGTGTTCACCCCACAAAAAACCGCTCGCGCAGTTCGTCAAGCCCCAGCGTCTCCAGCAGCGCTTGCAACCGCGCCGCCGCACGCACGCGCGGAAAATCCCTGAAACTCGCGATAATGAGTTCGTTCTTCAACGAGTGTTCCCAGCCCACCAGTTCGGTGACATTGACTTGATAGCCGTGCGCCTCCAGTTGCAGGCAGCGCAGCACATTGGTGATGTGGCTGCCGAATTCGCGTGTGTGCAGCGGATGCCGCCATGCCTCAGTGAGCGGATGGGCGAGCGCCGCGCCCTTGTTCTTGCGTAGCACCGCCGCCACTTCGGCCTGACAGCACGGCGCCAGCACTATAAAGCGTGCTTGTTTTTGCAGCGCGAAGCGTACCGCGTCATCGGTGGCGGTGTCGCAAGCGTGCAACGCGGTTACCAGATCAAATTGTTGTGGCAGTGGCGCCAAAACCATTGCATCCACCGCCGGCATGTGCAGAAACGTCATGCGCGTGAATTGCAGCTTTTGCGCCAGCGCAGTGGATTTTTCGATCAATTCACTGCGCACTTCGATGCCGTAAAGGCGGGAATCGTCAGCGCGGGTCTTGAAAAATAAATCGTAGAGTATGAAACCCAGATACGATTTCCCGGCGCCGATGTCGGCAACCTGCACGCTGTCGCGTGTCTGTATCACCTGCTCCAGCAATGGTTCGATGAACTGGACCAGGTGATAAACCTGTTTTAGCTTGCGCCGGCTGTCCTGATTCAATCTGCCGTCGCGCGTGAGGATGTGTAATTCCTTCAACAGCTCGACGGATTGCCCGGGACGGATTTCCGCGAGTGGGGTCGTGATGTTACGGGTTGCGGCGCGAGGCATGGGTGTCAGCGGGTTGCGGGATGACGCCGAGTGTAGCCGAATGGTAGGTGGGTTAAGTGGTATTGGCACGGCTGCGTTTCGTGTTGCGCCGCAATGTAGTGTACCGCCCCGGCAAAAGAACAGTAGCGTGCGCAAAATCGCAGACTGCCATGGATCGCAGCGCGCCTTTGGTGTTAGATTATCCTTGCTCGAGCGACGAGGCCATATGGTAAAAGTAAAATACGACGATCTTGAGTCAGCCTTTGAATTCGTGAATGCGGGCGCGCCGACGGAACACAACGCGTATGTCTCACGCGATACCGGGGGAATTTACTGGGTCTCCGACCTGGTGGACAACGAAGAGGAGCTGCCGGAGGATATAGAGAGCGCCGATCGTTACCTTAGTGTTCCGCACAAGAATGACCTCGATCTTGGCCGTTATCTGGTGACGCGCTTTGTGCAGCAGGCGCTGCCGGAAAGTGAAGCGCAGGTCGAAAGCATTTTTCGCCGCCGCGGGGCTTACGGGCGATTCAAGGATTTGCTGGATGCCAAAGGACAGCTTGAAAACTGGTATCGCTTCGAACAGGCGGCGCAGAATGAAGCGTTACGCGAATGGTGTGTGAAAAACAACATCGAGCTTGTCGAAGCACCGCAAAGTCAACTCGTACCGGAAATACCCGTAAAGCCCAGGATCCGTCCGGTTGCTGCATCCGATGCCGCTGCCATCTGCGCGATTTACAATCCCTATGTGCTTGAAACGGTCATTACGTTTGAGCAAGCGCCGGTTTCAGAAGCGGAGATGGCCAAGCGCATTGGCGAGTACGCGGCGCTGAACCCCTGGCTGGTTGCCGAAGCCGATGCCCAGGTGGTGGCCTACGCGTACGCGAAGCGCTGGCGCACGCGCGCGGCGTATGATCAAACGCTGGAAAGCACGATCTACGTTGCGAAGCATTACACGGGACGCGGCATTGCGAAGCCCTTGTATCTGGAATTATTGCGTGACCTTAAGGCGCGCGGCGTGCATGCAGTGGTGGCCTGCATCGCATTACCCAACGATGCCAGCGTTGCGCTTCACGAAAAATGTGGCTTCGTGAAGGTCGCGCATTTTCCACAGGTGGGGCGGAAATTTGAGCGCTGGGTGGATGTGGGGTTCTGGCAGACCACGCTGGCGACGGTATAAGCTTTGGGGCGAGCGCAGCCAGGCGTCATCGTAGCCGCACCCGCGCAGAGCTCATAACTTATTGTTTTTAATGTATATTTTACAACAACCTTGGATTAAGGAACGTCATGCCCACCGCACCCGTTGCTGGAAGCTGCCTGTGTGGCGGCGTTAAATTTGAAGTCACGCCACCGTTTTCGGCGTTTCGCTATTGTCATTGTTCACGTTGCCAAAAAGCCTCGGGCAGCGCGCATGCGGCAAACGCGTTTGTGCCTGCCGCGCAGTTGCAATGGCGCGCGGGTGAGGCACTGATCAAACGGTATGACCATGCCACGGCACAACGCTTTTCAGTGTGGTTCTGCACGCACTGCGGTTCTCGCGTGCCGCACCAAGTGCGTGGGCGTGACGATTATCTGATTCCCGCCGGGTTGCTCGATGCACCTCCATCGCAACGTCCGGAAAACGGCATATTCTGGGCGTCGCGTGCGAAGTGGTATGTGCCACCGGGCGAGATGCCGTGCTTCAATGAGTATACATAGACCCGCGCCATGATCGCCGTCATTTTTGAGGTAGAGCCCGCCTCGGGCAGAGCCGGCGACTATTTTGCGATTGCGACATCGCTCAAGGCAGACATCGAAAAATTCGACGGCTTCGTCTCCATCGAGCGCTTTGAAAGCGTGACCCAACCCGGCAGATTCGTGTCGCTATCATTCTGGCGCGACGAAGCCGCCGTTGCCGCATGGCGCAATGTGGAAACACACCGCCTCGCGCAAGCCAAAGGCCGCAGCGGTATATTTGCGGACTACCGTATCCGCGTCGCCAGCGTGATGCGCGACTACAGCATGACAGCGCGCGACGAAGCGCCCACCGACAGCCGCAGTGTGCACAAGTGAGCACACCACCAGGAGCACGGTTGACGTTTTTCCCGCGCGCGCTGCGCCTCTAACATGCGCTTCCCGGTCTTCGTCGCGGCAATCCCATAGGGCTGACATGAATACAAGCTATGTTTTTCGCGCCCTTGCGCTGGCGCTGTTGCTCGCGGCGGGCTACGCGCAATTCGCGGCCGCGCAACCTGCGCCCGCAGGCGCTGATCCGCGTATTAACGAACGCTTCAATGATCCCAATCCCGGTGAATGGGTGCCGCGTTTCGAGGGAGAAAGCCGCGAAATTTATGTGCTCCGCAATGAAATTGTCGGCGCTTCTGGTGCAAACACGGGCATGACCGTCGCCGACGTGGGCGCAGGCAGCGGCTTCATGGCGATGCTGTTCGCACAACAGGTGGGCGCCGCAGGCCGCGTGATCGCGGCAGAAATATCCAGACCCTTTGCCGCCGCTATCGCGCAGCGCGCAAAAAACGAGGGCGTGCAAAATCTCAGTACTGTGGTTGGCACGCAACCCGACACCGGCTTGCCCGCCGGCAGCGTGGACATTGTGTTCACCAGCGACGTCTATCATCACTTCGAGCAAGTGGCCGCCACGCTCGCATCGATCCGGCGCGCGCTCGAGAGCGGCGGACGCTTTATCGTGGTCGATTTCGAGCGCATCCCCGGCGTATCGCCACAGAGCAGGCTCGACCATGTGCGCGCCGGCAAGGAACCGGTAATCGAAGAAGTGCTTGGCGCGGGCTTTCGCCTGCGCGAAGAGGTCAAAACGCTGGGTTTGAAGACAAATTATTATTTGATATTTGAGCGCCTGTAGCCATCGCCGGGCTGCAGCTAACGCCGGTGTTTTCTAAACGAAAAAGAGTATCCCCATGCCTTCCTTACAGGTAACGCCCGATCTGCATATGTATTACGAAGTGACCGATTTCGCCGAGCCATGGCGCGAGCACGAAACCATTTTGCTGTTGCACGGCAACGCCGAATGCGGCGAAGCGTGGTATGGCTGGATGCCGGAACTGGCGCGCGATTATCGCGTGGTGCACCCCGACATGCGTGGCTTCGGGCACTCGACGCCGATGGCGCGCGATTATGCGTGGTCGCTCGATCGCATTGTTGATGATTTCATCGCGGTGATAGATGAACTGAAAATCGACACCTTTTATCTGGTCGGTGCGAAGGTCGGCGGCACCATGGCGCTGCATCTGGCGGCGCGCCACCCCAAGCGGGTCAAAACCGTGAGCGTGCTGTCCTCGCCCACGCGCGGCGAGGACGCGGGCGACCGTTACCGTGCGTGGGTCGATGTGATCGAGAAAACCGGCGTTGAAGGCTGGGCGCGCGAGACGATGGCGAAGCGTTTAGGCAGCCAGTTCCCTGCGGCCGGCATCGAGTGGTGGATCAAACTCATGGGACGCACCGCTGTTTCGACGCAACTCGGCTTTATCGGCGCCGTGCCCAAGGTCGATATCATGCAAGACCTGCTCGACATCCGCTGCCCCGCGCAAGTGATTACCACGCAGGACAATCCGCTGTATCCGGTGGAGATGGTGCGCGCGTGGCAGGAAAAGATTGCGCGCTCCGAATTGCTGGTGCTGCCCGGTGATTCGTATCACATCGCAGCCACCGCGCCGGTCGCGTGCGCGAAGGCGGTGCTAGATTTTATTCGGCGGCATCCAGACTGAATGAGGCAAGCGAGCACGCGTGCCCATCCCTCATGCGTCCGCTAATTATTTGAACGCAGCGCCGAATGAATCGCGAAACGTAAACTCGCCTATCGCCTTGCGGGTGCGCACCTTCAAATCCTTGGCGCGCACTTCTTCGATCAAATCTTCGACACGCCCGCGATAGCCCGCCGCCACCAGCGCCACCGGTTTGGCGGTGGCCGGAATGGCGAAACCTTTGCAGATTTTGTCGTAGTCCCAGCCTGCCATGGCGTGGATGGTGAGGCCCATGGCGTAGCCCTGCACCAGCATGTTTTCCATGGCGAAGCCGATGTCGAGCAAATAATTTTGCACGCCGTTTTTCTCGGGCTGCTCTTCGGGCACACCGATGATCACCATCTTCAGCGGCGCCACCGGCGCCCATTGCTTGTTGCCCGCCGATAACGCGTCGTCAAAAATGCGCGAGGCGTCCGCGCTGGATACGATCAGCACGCGCCACGGCTGCCGGTTGTTGGACGACGGCGCCCAGCGAAATGCGTCGAGCAGCGCTTCGACGGTCTCCGTTTCGAGCGGCTTGTTGGCGAAGTGACGGTCACTGCGACGATCACGAATGACATCGATTAGTTTGCTCATGGCATTTCTTTCAAGTCTGGTAGGGTTTGGGCGGGTTGCAATAAACCGTGGGAAAAGTCACAGTCACGCGCATTCTGAAGGCTTTCGCCGCGTTGTCAATCAAAGCAGGGCCAGTGGAACTTCATGAATTTTGCATCAGATATGAGGTAATTCACAGCACAAAAATCGCGCAGCTGGGAAACTTCAATTGCGCAACCGTCCCCCACTCCTCCTCCTTGTGGGTTGCGTTTACCGCGCCGGGTTTCCCGGCGCGGTTTTTCTTTGGGTTGCTGACTGGCGCACAGCGAGATTACATAAATAGCAACAAGTCAGGAATGTCCTTGCGGCGTTTTTCTGTTGCCGATTGCTGCCGCAGCAGGTCGGGCCAGCCGAGTTCGGCCAGAACCTTGACAATAAGTTCGTTTTCGGTATCCGCCTCGTTTAGGCGCGTGCCGGCCTTGATCGGCGCCAAAATCGCTTTGAGATTGCCGATGAACGCAGCCACCGATGCATCATCAAGCTGTTTCCAAACGGGCGTTTCCTTGATGCCTTCCGCGCGGAAATCGGTTGTGAATAGCTGTCCTTGCACCGGGCGTTGTTATAGTTTTATCAAAGCCCGCATCATCGCAGATTTTTGTTATTTCAGCGCGCCGAAAACTTTCCTGACGATATCGCTGGTCGCGCCGAGCGGGTTGGCGCGAAACGCTTTTTCCTGTTCGCCGATCATCAAGTACAGGCCATCGAGCAACTTTTGTGTGACATAGCCTTCGATGGTGGACTGATCTTTATTGACCAGGCCATAGGTCGCGGCTTGTGCGGCGAGCCCGTTGTATTGTTGCGCGAGACCCACGCGATCGGTGGCCTGTTTGACGATGGGCAAAAAGCGCTGCGTGAGTCGCGTGCTGGTAGTGCGCTTGAAGTAATCGGTGACTGAAGTCTGGCCGCCGGCGAGTATGCCTTTGGCGTCCTGCAAAGTCATACGCTTTGCGGCATCCACCAGCAGTTGTTTGGCTTCGGGCACCGCGGCTTCGGCCGCGCGATTCATCGAAAGCACCAGTTCGTCGGCCTGTTTTTTCATGCCGAAAGTTCTCATCGCGCCTTCGAAGCGAGCCAGCGCCGGCGGCATCGGGATTTTCACCTGCGGGTTGTTGAAAAAGCCGTTTTCAATGCCGAGCTTGGCGACCGCAGCCGCTGAGCCGTCGGTCAGCGCTTGCCGCAGGCCGCTGGCAGCGTCCGTATTGCTGATGCCTGCAAGTTGTGCGTACGCCATGGCGCTAATGACAGACAATGCAAAAATACTCAGAATGCGCAGCATGATCTTTCCTTCAAAGTTTAACCCCTAAGCCTATGGGCACGTTTCGCTATCCTATGCTGTGCGTGGCAGCCGTGGCAATAGGCTCAAGCGTGTACGCAATGGTTTTTCATAAAACGCCGGCCCCGGATGCGGCGTTTGCCTCGATCAAAGGTGAAACAGTCACCCTCAGCGAACTGCGCGGCAAAGTGGTGCTGGTGAATTTTTGGGCTACCGACTGCGCGGTGTGCGTTAAAGAAATGTCTGCCATCACCGCCACCTACGAAAAATTTCGCGCACGTGGCTTCGAGATAATTGCGGTGGCGATGCGCCACGATCCGCCGAATTACGTGCTGGCGTATGCCAAAAAAAACGCGCTGCCGTTCAAAGTGGTGTTCGATCCGGTGGGCGCGCACGCCAAAGCGTTTGGCGATGTAAAGCTCACGCCGACGATGTTTGTTGTCGACAAGCGGGGCAACATTGTCAGCCGTATTCAGGGTGAGCCGGATTTTGAGAAGCTGCGACAGCTCGTGGAGAAGTTGCTTGAAGCGACGTGAACAGCGAATAGTGAGTAGTGAACCGCGTGAGATGTCCGCGCGTGCGCCTTGCTGTTACTGTTAACGAATTACTGTTTACTATTTACCGAGAATTTCGTGCGCCTGCTGATCGGCGTGATAGCTTGAGCGCACCAGAGGTCCGCTCGCCGCGTGCATGAATCCCATCGCGGCGGCTTTTGCCGCATAGCTGTCGAAAACCGCCGGCTCAACATAACGCAGCACCGGCAGATGATGCGCGCTCGGTTGCAGGTATTGGCCGATGGTGAGCATATCGACAGCGTGCGCGCGCAGGTCGCGCATGGTGTCGAGAATCTCGTCGTCAGTCTCGCCGAGGCCCACCATGAGGCCGGATTTCGCTGGAATGTTCGGAAAACGCGCCTTGAATTTTTTCAATAAAATCAATGAGTTGCAATAATCCGCACCAGGCCGCGCCTGCTTGTAGAGGCGCGGCACGGTTTCAAGATTATGGTTCATTACATCGGGCGGGCACTCGGCAAGTATGTCGAGCGCCAAGTCAAGCCGGCCGCGAAAATCCGGCACCAGAACTTCAATGCGCGTTTGCGGCGAACGCGCGCGCACTTCACGTATGCATGCCCTGAAATGCGCGGCACCGCCGTCGCGCAAATCGTCGCGATCCACACTGGTGATTACCACGTATTTGAGTTTCAGCGCGGCAATGGTGTCGGCCAGATGCACCGGCTCTTCAGCGTCGGGCGGCAGCGGCTTGCCGTGGCCTACGTCGCAGAACGGGCAACGGCGCGTACACAAATCACCGAGAATCATGAAGGTCGCCGTGCCCTTGCCGAAGCATTCGCCGATGTTGGGGCAACTCGCTTCCTCGCACACGGTATGCAGTTTTTTGCTGCGCAAGATGTGCTTGATCTCGCGAAAACGCGGGCTGTCGGTGAGCCGCACGCGAATCCAGTCGGGCTTTTTCAAGGGGGCTGCGGGCACGATCTTGATCGGGATGCGCGCGGTTTTGGCCTGGCCTTTTTGTTTTTCGCCGATGAGGCTCATGACAACACGCGCAGTAAATGTAGGGTGAGCTTTGCGCTCACGCTTTCAAGCGAGTCGCGCACGCCCCAATCGCACATTTCGCGCATTTGCGTGACCGCCAGCCCTGCATATCCGCACGGGTTGATGGCCAGAAAAGGGGAGATATCCATATCGATGTTGAGTGCGAGTCCGTGGTAACAGCAGCCGTTCCTGATGCGCAGACCGAGCGCGGCGATCTTGGCCTCATTGCCGTCACGCGTAACATACACACCCGGCGCATCCGCGCGGTGGCGGGCCGCAACGCCGTACTCTGAAAGCAAGTCTATCACGGCAGATTCCAGCTTACGCACCAGTGTGCGCACGCCCAAGTTGCGCCGCTTCATGTCGAGCAACACGTAAGCCACCAATTGTCCGGGGCCGTGATAGGTGATTTGCCCGCCGCGATCGATTTTCACCAGTGGAATGCCGGTATCTGCGCGCAGCAGGTGTTGCGGTTTGCCGGCAAGTCCCAGGGTGTACACGGGCGCATGCTGCAACAGCCAGATTTCGTCGGGCGTGGTGGCGTCGCGCGCGGCACTGAAGGTCTGCATGGCGCGCCACGCGGGCAAATAGTCGACCAGTCCCTGGTTGCGGACAGCCGGTGAAAAATGCGCGCTCGGGGAATTCATGGCAGTGAAAGTTGTCCTCTATGATGAACGGTAGCACAATGCCGTCTTTCCATGCATGCTCTTCGGATTACCTTTCAACCTCATGACCCAGCGTTTATCTTCCGTGCTCTGCGTGCGCGAGTTGCTTGCCGTTGCGCTGGCGGTTTTCTGTGGCGGCGCCAGCGCTGCCGAGCCCCGCACCTACACCAGCGATCTCGCCATCCTCTACAACGAGTATCAGCGCGTGCTGGTATTGCGCGACGCCTGCATCATCGCGCAGCCCGCGAAGCGCGAAGTATATTCCGAGGCCTATCAAGACTGGCTCGCGCGGCACGAACGCATTGTTGATGATCTGGATAACCGCTTCGCGGCCATCGTCAAGCGCGCCTCGAAAAATCAGGCTGACTACTCGAAAAATTACGGCAAGTATCAGTCCGAGGTCTATCAAATGCGCGCCGAAGGCATTAAAGTATTGCTCGCCAACAAGCAGAACCTCGCACTACAGTGCGAAGAATTTCCCGCGTACGTGCGGCATCCGAAATCCGATATTCCGGCGCTGTTTCCCGCGGAGTTCAAAAGCGTTTACCGCGTGCGTTGATGCCGCGTGCGAGGACCTATTTGCGCCTGTGCTGCGTGCAGGAGTACGCTGCGCTGCGTGCTGGAGTAGAATCCGCCCTTTATCAAGGAGCAACAGCATGGGCAGAGGCGATAAACGCACGGCGAAGGGCAAGACGTTCAAAGGTTCTTACGGCAACTCGCGGCCGCAGGGCAAAAAGGCCGTAAAAGCGGTTGCGGTCAAAAAATCCACCAAAAAGGCGTGATGCGCCGCGCGCGGGCGACGTTTCGCTCGCTGCGCCCTAACGGCACCCTCACAGTACCTTGACCACCAGCGGGTGGTCGCAAAGCGCCTGATATAAACCATCCAGTTGGCTGCGCGACGTCGCGCGTATGGTGCAGGTGAGGCTCAGGTATTTACCCTTGCTGCTGGGACGCATTTCCATTTCAGATCCGTCGTAATCGGGCGCATGGCGCTTGACCACTTCGAGTATGGCCTGCGCGTAGCCCGCGCGCTGATAGCCGATAATCTTCAGCGGAAAGTCACACGGAAAATCGAGCAGGCTGGGTTCTTCGGCCATGACATCACGAGACGCTGGGGGTGCCGTCGCGCGCCTTACTGGGCGCGCATGACTTCGCGCTTGAATTCCTGATACAGCGCGTGCATGCGGCGAAACAGCATGCCCGGCGCGCCGCCGCCGACCGGTTTGCAGTCGAGCGTGGTGATGGCGAGCACTTCCTTGGTGGACGACGTAACCCAGATTTCATCGGCGCTGCGTGTTTCAGCTTCGGAGATTTCGCGCACCTCGACTTCAAACTCGCGCGCGCGCGCGATTTCGAGCACCACGTCGTAGGTAATGCCGGGCAGCACCAGGTTATTTTTCGGCGGCGCCAGCAGCACGCCATTTTTCACCACGAACACATTGCTGGCCGACGCTTCGGTGAGCTTGCCGTCGCGAAACAGAATGGTCTCCACCGCGCCCGCGTCCACCGCCATCTGGCGCAGCAGGCAATTGCCGAGCAGCGACACCGATTTCACATCGCATTTCAGCCATCTGAAATCGGATGCGGTAATCGCCGCCACGCCACGATCGATTTGCGCTTGCGGCGGCGTGGTGAGCGGGCTCGACATCATGAATACCGTCTGCTTCACATCCTTCGGAAACGCGTGATCGCGCCTGGCGACGCCGCGCGTAACCTGCAGATAGATCGATTGGTCGTCGCCTTCATTTTTCGCGATGATCTGGCGCATCAGCGATGTCCATTCGCTGTCGTCAAAGGGATTGGCGAGCCGTATGCCGTCGAGACTGTGTTGCAGGCGCCGCAGATGTTCCGCCAGTCGAAACGGGCGGCGGGTATACGCGGGCACCACTTCGTAGACGCCGTCACCGAAAATAAAGCCGCGATCGAGCACCGGTATGCGGGCTTCGTCCAACGGCATGAATGCGCCATTCAGATAAACTATTTCGCTCATGAACACCTCAATCAAAACTTATTGCAACGACAGCCGCAGCGCATCCCATGTGCGCCCCAGTATACCGGCCACCGGCACGTCTTCCAGCGCCACCATCGGCAGCGTGTGATAAGGCTTGCCGTTGAGTTCCAGCCTGAGCGTGGCGATGGGCTGTCCGGTGCGCAGCGGTGCGAGCAGCGGCTGCTGGCTTTCGATGGTGGCTTTCAGAGTGCCCGCCTGACCCTTGGGCACGGTGATATACAACCCCGCCACAAAGCCTGCTTTGACGTTGTTGATAGCGCCTTTCCACACGCGCGGCGTAGTGGCCGCCTGCTGCGCGTCATACAGGCGCACGGTATCAAAATTCTGGTAGCCGTAATTTAGTAGTTTCTGGCTTTCGGCGGCGCGCGCGGCATCCGATGTGGCGCCCAGCACCACCGACACCAGCCGCCGATTGTCGCGTTTGGCGGAGCTGATCAAACAATAACCGGCGGCCTCGGTGTGGCCGGTTTTTACCCCGTCCACTGTCGGATCGCGCCACAGCAGGCGGTTGCGATTGGGTTGGGTAATTTCGTTGTAGCGGTATTCCTTTTGCGCGTAGAGCGGATAGTACTCCGGGAACTCGCGTATCAGCGTCGCGGTGAGTTGCGCCAGATCGCGCGCAGTAGAGGTGTGCCGGGGCGCGGGCAAGCCGGTGGAATTGGCGAATTCGGTGCTGTTAAGCCCCATGCGCCTGGCTTCCTGATTCATGCGCGCGACGAAAGCCTCTTCGCCGCCCGACACGGCTTCAGCCAGCGCGATGGCGGCGTCGTTGCCCGATTGAATGATCATGCCGCGTAGCAACTCGTTTACGGTGACGGGAATGTCGGTCTGGATAAACATGCGCGAGCCGATTGCGCGGCGCGCTTTCTCGGACACCGGCACCACCTGTTCGGGTTTGATTGTTTTCTGTTTGAGCGCCTCAAACACCAGGTACGCGGTCATCAGCTTGGTGAGCGAAGCCGGCTCGAAACGTTCGTCGTGTTTGTAACCGGTGATGAGTTGCCCGCTTTGGGTGTCGAGCAATGCCCACGAGCGTGCGGCGATCTGCGAGGCGGGCGGATCGGCAGCGCGCACAGGAGCGGCACACAGTGCGGCGCAAACCGGTAGCCAGGAAAAAATTCGATATAACACGGCGCGATTATACGCGGCTAAGACAGCGGGCGCGCACCTGACCCGGGGTTACGATTTATCCTTGCCCTGCTCGAGATACCGCTTAAGCGCGGCGCGTATCAGCCTGCTGTTGTTCTGAAAACTGCGGCAGCCGCTGCAAATGAACAGGTGAAAACGCAACCACAGTTTTTCGACCGCGCTCAGCGGTTCCTCGTGCTGGCGGGAAATCAATGCGGAGACATCTCTGCAGGTCAGCTTTTTCACGGTTTAAAAACAAATACTTATAAACAGTTTTTGCAATGGTGCGCGGGATTGCGCGCGCGACCCTTGAATTTACCCGGCAGGCTCCCATATTCAAAGCATCGGCGCAAGCGGCACTGGCGCCACAATAAATGGAGATGACATCATGGTAAATATTGCACGTTATGCAAGAGTGGACGACGCGTTTAATCAACTGTTTCGCGGCTTTTTGGTGCAGCCGGTCGCCCCGCAAGCGCAAGACACCACTGCCAGGTTTCTCGCCGACATCGCCGAGAGCGACAAGGCCTATACGGTGTATGCCGAGCTGCCGGGCGTGAAGAAAGAAGACATACAAATCTCGATCGACGGTGACCAGGTGGCAATCAGCGCCGAAACCCGTGCGGAAAAGGAAGTTAAGGACGGCGAGCGCGTGTTACGCAACGAACGCTACAGCGGCAAGGTCTATCGCGCGTTTGCCCTGGGCAGCGCCATCGACGAAGACGCGGCCAGCGCGCGCTACGCCGATGGTGTGCTGGAGTTGACGTTGCCGAAGAAGGCGGCGCCGGCAGCCAAGCGGGTGACGATACAGTAAGCCGTGCAGTAACGTAGTTCACACGGCAGCGGCGGGGCGGCATGAAATGCGCCCCGCCGTTTTTTGCTCGTGTAAAATAAGCGAGTCCTCACCTTCAACCCATTTGTCCATGACAAATCCGGAAAACACGCCCAGCGCCACTGCTAAAGCCCATATTCTTGCCGAGGCGCTGCCGTATATTCAGCGTTTTCATGGCAAAACCATCGTCGTAAAATACGGCGGCAACGCGATGACCGATCCGGTATTGCAAGAGGGTTTCGCGCGCGACGTGGTGTTGCTCAAGCTGGTGGGCATGAACCCGGTGGTAGTGCATGGCGGCGGTCCGCAGATCGACGAGTGGCTGAAAAAAGTCGGCAAGAAGGGTGAATTCATCCAGGGCATGCGCGTCACCGACGCCGAGACCATGGATGTGGTGGAAATGGTGCTCGGTGGTCAGGTTAACAAAGACATCGTCAACCTCATCAACAAACACGGCGGCCGCGCGGTGGGACTTACCGGTGCGGATGGCGGGCTGATACGGGCGCGCAAGATGAAAATGCCCGATGCGGCGAACCCCGGCCAATTTATCGACCTCGGCATGGTGGGCGAAGTCGAGAGCATCGATCCGGGTATTGTGCAGTTGCTGCACACCCAGAACTTCATCCCGGTGATCGCCCCCGTAGGCGTGGGCCGGAACAACGAGTCCTACAACATCAACGCCGATTTGGTGGCCGGCAAGGTTGCCGAAATCCTCAAGGCGGAAAAGCTGGTGGTGCTGACCAACACGCCGGGCGTGCTGGATAAAAACGGCAAGCTGCTGACCGGCCTGACCGCAAAAAAAATCGATGCGCTGTTCGCCGATGGCACCCTCCACGGCGGCATGCTGCCGAAAATCGCCTCGGTGCTGGATGCGGCGAAAAACGGCGTCAACACCTGTCACATCATCGACGGCCGCGTCGAGCATGCGCTGTTGCTGGAGATACTCACCGCCGAAGGTGTGGGCACGCTGATTAAAAGCCGCTGAGGGGTGTGATGCAACGAGGCGGCGCATGGATCTTCGATCTCGACAACACCCTGCACAATGCCGCGGTGCATGTGTTTCCGCGCATCAACCGCGCCATGACCCAGTATGTGCAAACGCATCTGCACCTCGATGAAGCGCAAGCCAACGCGCTGCGCCACTGCTACTGGCGGCGTTATGGCGCAACGATACTGGGTCTGATTCGCCATCATGACACCGACCCTGCGCATTTTCTGTGGCACACGCATCAGTTTCCGGATTTGCATCGCGTGCTGATCGCCGAGCCCATGCTGCGCGCCAGCTTGAACCGGCTGCCCGGACGCAAGTTTGTGTTCTCCAACGCGCCGGCGCATTACGCGCAAAGCGTGTTGCGCGCGCTGGGCATCTTTGATCTGTTTTCCGCCGTCTACACCATAGAGCGCACCGGTTACCGGCCCAAGCCCGACGCCTTCGGATTTCTGCATTTGTGCCGCAGCCACCATTTGCGTCCGCGCCGCTGTATCATGGTCGAAGACAATCTGGATAATTTGCGCACCGCCAAGCGGCTGGGGATGAAGACGGTATGGGTAACCGGCGCGTCCGTGTTGAAAAGCAAAGCACCGGGCTATGTCGACAATACCGTGCGCAGCGTGGCAAAGCTGCCGGGGTTGCTTGAAAGATATCCCTAGGGGAAACGCGTGGCCAGATCTTCAGACCGCAAGAATCAGATTCTGCAAACGCTGGCGCAAATGCTCGAAGGCCCGGCTGCGGCAAAAATCACCACGGCCGCGCTGGCCAAGCGTCTCGATGTATCCGAGGCCGCCTTGTACCGGCATTTTTCCGGCAAGGCGCAGATGTTCGAGGGGCTGATTGAGTTTATCGAGCAGACCTTGTTCGCGCTCATCAACAAAATCACCTCCGAGGAAAAAAGCGGCTTGCGGCAGGCCGAGGCGGTGATCGGCGTGCTGTTGGGGTTCGCGCAAAAAAATCGCGGCATGACGCGGGTGCTGATCGGCGATGCGCTGGTTAATGAAGATGAAAAATTGCAAATGCGAATCAATCAGCTGCATGAGCGCCTGGAGGCGACGCTGCGCCAATCCCTGCGTTTCGCGCTAAGCGCGAATGAAATCGCGCAAGATGTCGATGCCGCCGCGCACGCCAATCTCATCATGAGCTACATCATTGGCCGCTGGCACCAGTTCGCGAAAAGCGGTTTCAAGCGCGACCCGGCTGAAACGTGGGGCCGGCAATGGAAGCAGCTGATGGAAGGCGTGCTGGCGTAGTGGTTTTAATTGTAAGGCACCATAAGGAGTTGAATCATGTCCGATCTCACCACCGAACAGTTGGCGGAACTGTTGCTGGGCATCGCGCGTTCACAACTGGCGATGGCCGATGCCATTGAAAGCGCGAAAGCCGGTTTCAAGGCCACGCATCTTCGACCCAATGTCGAAAGCGCCGCGCGCATCAAAATGAATCGGCCGGTGGTGCTTTCCGATTTCCCGTCGCGCCTGCTGCTGCAGATGCTGGGGCGCAATGCGCCGGCGCAAGCGATGGTGACGCGCGATTTGCAGGCGCTTTTGGGGCACAGCGCGGCGGCGCAAGGCAGCGGCGATTCGCTCGATATGACGACCTAGAAATCGGCAAGCCGGCGGCGTTCACGCGCCGGCGCGCATTGCGCATATCGCGCACCGAGGGTCTTGTTTCAGCCGAATGGTGCGGATATCCATCGTCAGCGCATCGATCAGCAATAATTTGCCGCTGAGAATTTCTCCCGCGCCGGTCAGCACTTTCAGCGCTTCGGCGGCTTGTATGCAACCGATGATGCCGGTCAGCGGCGCGAACACACCCATCACCGCGCAGCGCAGTTCTTCGCTTTGCGCATCTTCCGGGAACAGGCACGCATAACACGGCGCAGTTGCGTCGCGCATGTCGAACACCGCAACCTGTCCATCGAAGCGCACGCCCGCACCTGAGACCAGCGCCTTTTTGTGTTTGAAGCAGGCGCGATTGACGGCATGGCGCGTAGCGAAGTTGTCGCAGCCATCGATCACCACATCGGCACGCGCCACCAGCCGATCGAGTTCGTCGCCGGCGACGCGCGAGGCTATCATTTCCACCCGGGTTTCCGGGTTCACACCCGCCAGCGTTTCGCGCGCGGACGCCACCTTGGGCCGGCCGATCGCGTCCGTGCGATGCACGATCTGCCGTTGCAGATTGGTGAGATCCACGTTGTCGTCGTCGCACAGGGTGAGTGTGCCCACGCCGGCCGCCGCCAGATACAGCGCGATGGGCGAACCCAGTCCGCCCGCACCAATTAGCAGTGCGCGCGCGGCGCGCAGCTTTTCCTGACCTTCGATGCCGATTTCCGGCAGCAGGATGTGGCGGCTGTAACGCAATAATTGTTCGTCGTTCATGGCGGCGAAAAAATTACGCCCGGCCGAGCTGGCGCAACCGGGCGTGGATTGTGGGTAACTATTTGTTTCTAAAACATTTTTAGTTCGCGCCTGTGACAGCAGCGCCACGCGACTTCAAAAACGCCAGCGCCTGATTCAACTCGTAGTCTTTCTTCGACACCACTTCACCGGGGCCGGGACGCAGTTCCTTGAGATCGATTTCGGGCCGCGCCTCCGGCGTGAAGTTGTATTTGGCGCGCGCGGCGGCAAGCGCTTTTTCTTTCTCCAAATCTTTTGCCGCAGGCGTAGTCGGCGCCGCGGGTGCGGTAGATTTGCCGTCACCCAGATGTTTACTCAAGTCCGCTTCGCGCAGTCGCAGGCTGGCGTTTTTGTCGATGGCGCTTTCCAGCGGAATATCCGGCGTAATGCCCTTGGCTTGTATCGAACGCCCGTTCGGCGTGTAGTAGCGCGCGGTGGTGAGCTTGATCGCGGTGTTGTTACCCAGCGGCAATATGGTTTGCACCGAACCTTTGCCGAAGGTTTGCTGGCCCATGATGACGGCACGCTCGTGATCCTGCAGCGCACCGGCGACAATTTCCGAAGCAGAGGCGGAGCCGCTGTTGACCAGCACCACCATCGGCAGCTTTTTAATGGCGGCGGGCAGGCGGCTTACGAAATCCTGCCGGTTGCGGCCACGCAGATAATGTTCGGGACTGGCATTCAGCCGCATCCTGGAATCCTCCGCGCGACCTTCGGTGTAAACCACCAGCTTGCCAGGATCGACAAACATCGCGGTTACCGCCACCGCACTGTTCAGCAACCCGCCCGGATCGTTGCGCAGGTCGAGAATAATGCCGTTCATCGGCTCTTTGACATGCGCTTCAATGGCCTTGGCGAGCAGTTCGCCGGTGCCGTCCTGAAACTGCGTCACTCTGAAATACGCGTAGCCGGGCTCTAAGGTGGTGGCTTTAACGCTTTGAATTTTGATGACCGCACGCGTCAGTGTGAGCTCAATGGGATTGGGTTCGCCCTTGCGCACGATGGTCAGACGTATATTGGTGTTGGGTTTGCCGCGCATCTGTTTGACCGCATCGTTCAAGGTCATGCCTTTGACCGCGGTATCATCCAGCTTGACGATTAAATCGCCCGCCATCACCCCCGCACGCGAAGCCGGGGTGTCATCGATCGGCGAAATCACTTTCACAAAACCGTCTTCCATTCCCACTTCGATGCCAAGGCCGCCAAATTCGCCCTGCGTGCCCACCTGCATTTCGCGAAACGCTTCCTGATCGAGATAGGCCGAATGCGGATCAAGGCCGGTCAACATGCCGTTGATGGCCTCGGTGATGAGCTTTTTATCTTCGACCGGCTCGACGTAATCCTGCTTGACGCGGCCGAACACCTCGGTGAACGCGCGCAACTCTTCGATCGGCAGCGGCAACTGCTGGCGCGAAGCGCCTTCACGCTGCGCCACGGCAGAATAGTTAAGGCTGATCGCGACGCCAATTACAATGCCGGCGATGATGAGGCCAAACTGCCCCAGTTTGTTACGCATGGACTGCTCCAGTAAAAAATGCACTTTAATACGCGCTGCCAGCAAAATTGCCCTGCCACCTTGAAAGCTACCGCCACTCATTACCGACGCTTACTACCGGCGCTTACTACCGGCGCTTACTACCGTCCGCCAACCCAGGATAACGGGTCAAAAGGCTTCCCCTGATGGCGAAGCTCAAAGTATAAACCTGATTCCGCGCCTCCGCCGCTGTTGCCGACGGTGGCTACCGCTTCTCCGCCGCCAATGTGCTCGCCCACGCGCTTGAGCAAAGTTTCGTTGTAGCCATACAGACTCATATAGTTCTCGCCGTGGTCGATAATCAACAGGTTGCCAAACCCCCGCAGCCAGTCGGCGTAGACCACCCGCCCGGCGGCGACGGCACGTACCGATTCCCCGCTGTTTGCCGCAAGAAACAGTCCCTTCCAGGTTAACCCGCCATCACTGCGTGGAGTGCCAAAGCGGCCCGCAAGTTCCCCCCGCACCGGCAACGCCAATTGGCCGCGCAGCCGCGAAAATGTCCCTACTATCGAGGTGGGCTCCGGTATGCGCTCGTTACGCTGGCGCGGCGCCGCCGCTTTGCCCGAGCTCGGCGGCGTTGCGGGCGCGCTGCGGGGAATGATGCGCGCAAGCTGCTCGATCAGCCGGCTTAAGCGTGTTTCGTTGCGTTGCATGGCGCCGATTTCATTGCGCTGGCGCACAATGTCGCTCGACAGGCGCGTCACTACATTGGCACGCTTGAGTTTTTCGGCTTCTAGGCGTTTGCGCTGGTTAATTTGCTCTGCGCCGATGGCGGCCAGTTCGGCGGCCTGGGCGGTGGTTTCCTGGCTCAGCGTTTTGAGCCGGGACATGCTGTCGCGCATGCCGCGTATGGCGTCGGCGCGCGCGCGCGCCACATAGCCGAGATAGTGCAAAGCACGCGCGATGTCGTTGGGATTTTCACCGCTCAACAGCAACCGCAGCGCCTCGGGCGGTCCGCCCCCGTGGCGCAGATGCTGATCGTGCAGCAAGCGCGCGAAATTTTGCTGATGGCTCGCAAGCATCGCTGAAACCTTGCCCGTCTCGCCGCGCAAGGTTTCCGTGCGTCGTGAAACTTCGCTGGAAGACTGCGCCAGGTCGGCGAGATCACGATTGGCGTCAGAGATCGCGCGCTCCGATTCACGCAGTGCGTCAGCGGCTTCGTTGCGCGAATCTTCCGCGCCCGCCAGCCGCTTTTGCAGCGCTTCAATGCGACCGCGCAGTTGCTGCAGCTCTTCCTTGGCGCCAGCGGCATTGGTGGCGGCGCATGGGCTTGTTGAAAACAAAACAGCAAACAGCAAACCGCAGAGGCGCAGAGGCGCAGAGAACACCGCGCAGAGAGTTTCTCTGCGTTTCCTCTGCGCCTCTGCGCCTCTGCGGTGAGTCGTTGTTGACCTTTCGTTCACACGAATTCGAGCAGCGGCTTGCCGGTCATCTCCACGGGCTGCGGCAGGCCCATCATTTTGAGCAGCGTGGGCGCCACATCCTGCAGCGCGCCGCCGCTGGCGGCTTTGGCGCGGCGGCCGATGTAGAGCAGTGGCACCTGGTTGAGGGTGTGCGCGGTGTGTGCTTGCCGGGTAGTGGTGTCGAGCATGGTTTCGGCATTACCGTGATCGGCCGTGATCAGCACTTCGCCGCCGCTGGCCTGCATGGCTTCGCCCGCGCGACCGATGCATTCGTCCAGCACTTCTATCGCGCGGATTGCCGCGGCGAGATCGCCGGTGTGGCCCACCATGTCGCCGTTGGCGAAGTTGCAGATGATGGCGGCGTATTGGCGGCTTTGAATCGCCGCCACCAGTTTGTCAGTGACTTCGCGCGCGCTCATCTCCGGTTGCAAATCATAGGTGGCGACTTTGGGCGACGGCACCATCACGCGGTCTTCACCGGCGTAAGGCGTTTCCACGCCGCCGTTGAAAAAGTAAGTCACGTGCGCATACTTTTCCGTTTCGGCGATACGCAACTGCTTTAATCCGTGCGCCGCCAGATATTCGCCCAAGCCTAGGCTGATTTGCTGCGGCGGATACGCCGCGGGAAGCGCGGCGAAATCCTCGCCGTAGGCGGTGAGTGTGCACAAATACCCCAGCCGGGGCGCGTGCTCGCGCGCAAAGCCGGTGAACGTCGCATGGGTAAGCGCATGGGTCATCTGCCGCGCACGATCGGCGCGAAAATTCATGAACACCACCGCGTCTCCGTCATGCATGCGCACCGGTTTGCTGCCCGGCGGCACTATGGCGGTAGGCTGCACGAACTCATCGCTTTCCCCGCGCAGATCGGCGAGCAGATAGGCGTCGCTGGCGGAGGCTGCCCAGAATTCGGATTGGCCCTGCGTCATCACGTCATACGCGGGTTTGACGCGCTCCCAGCGCTGATCGCGATCCATCGCATAATAGCGACCGCAAACGGTCGCGATGCGTCCGGCATTGAGCGCCTCGAACTTCTGCTGCAGCGCCGCCAGCGACGGTGCGGCACTTTTCGGCGGCGTGTCGCGGCCATCGAGAAAGGCATGGACGTAAATGTTTTTGACGCCGGCTTGCGCAGCCATGTCCACCAGTTCGTGTATCTGCGACTCGTGGCTGTGTACACCACCGGGCGATAACAAGCCCAGCACGTGCAGCGCGTTGCGCTTGCCGATTTCAATCGCCTTCAATAGCACCGGGTTCCTGCGAAACTCGCCGCTTTCAATCGCGCGCTCGATCTTGGTGTAATCCTGATACACCACGCGGCCGGCGCCGATGCTCATGTGGCCGACTTCGGAGTTGCCCATCTGCCCGCTGGGCAGGCCCACCATTTTTTCCGAGGCGTCGATGAGGGTGTGGGGATGGGTCTGCCACAAAAAATTCCAGTGCGGTTTACGCGCCTGGCAAATGGCGTTGTACTCGCAGTCTTCGCGGTGACCGAAGCCGTCGAGTATGAGCAGTAAAACCGGGGTAATGGTCACTATTTGTTCACTATTTGTTTACGATTTGTTTACTGAGGGATCACGATAGGCTCATGTTTTCATTGGTAAATTACTGAGCAACCGCATACGGTATAATTCTATCCCATTTCAGGAGTTCGCCTTGGAGCAGTTTTTCGCAACGTTTTTCATCTACCTGCAAAAAAGTCCGCTTAATATGGTGTTGTTCGGTTTGGCGGTTACTTCCGCCGGCATGCTGTTGTTTCCGATGCTTACGCGGGGCATGCGTCCAGGCGCCGAGGTGGGGCCGACGGAAGCGGTAACGCTGATTAACCGTAAAGACGCGACGGTGATTGACGTTCGCGACGAAGGCGAATTCGCCGGCGGCCACATCAACAACGCGCGCCACATACCCGAAAAGCAGCTCGCCGGGCGCATCAAAGAGCTGGAGAAATTTAAAACCAAACTCTTGATTGTCAGTTGCGCCAGCGGGCGGCGGGCGGCGGCCGTTAGTGACAGCTTGCGCAAACAGGGCTTTACCGACGTGGTGGCTTTACGCGGGGGCATCGGCGCGTGGGTGCAAGCCGGCATGCCGCTTGAAAAATAATTTCTAAACGAATATCTACTTACCATCAGGGATGTCATGGCTAAAGTTTTGATGTACAGCACGGCAGTTTGACCGTACTGCGTATCCGCGGAGCGGCTACTGGCAAACAAAGGCGTTGCACAAGTCGAAAAGGTGTATATCGATCGTGATCCCGCGCGCCGCGCCGAAATGATGGAAAAAACCGGACGGCGCACGGTGCCGCAAATCTACATCGGCGACACCCATGTGGGCGGCTATGACGACCTGTCCGCGCTGGATCGCGCCGGCGGGCTTGACGCGCTGCTGGCGACATAACACTGCACACTATCACTTAAAAAAAGCGAAAGTATTTGTAATGAGCGAACAAGCGCAGCAACCGCCGTCTCCACCGGACACCACGCAGCCGATTTTCAGCATCGAAAAGATCTATCTGAAGGACATGTCGCTGGAAGCGCCCGGCACGCCCAAGATTTTTTTGCTCAACGAAACACCGCAGGTCGAGGTGAACATACACACCGCTGCCACTGTGGTTGAAGCCGGCGCACTCTACGAAGTCGTGCTCACTGCGACCATTACGGCGAAGCTGCCCGAACGCACGGTGTTTCTGGTTGAGGTGGCGCAGGCGGGTTTGTTTCATATCCGCAATCTGCCGCCGCAGGATCTGGATGCCGTGCTCGGCATACTGTGCCCCACCACGCTTTTGCCGTATGCACGCGAAGCGGTGTCGAGCACCATCGCGCGCGCGGGGTTCCCGCCGGTGATTCTGCATCACATGGATTTCAACCAGGTCTACGCGCAAGCCGCGCAACAGCAGGCGGGCCAGCAGCCCGCGCCGTCGCAGGTGAATTGACATGTTGCGCCGCGCCGCGTTCGCTTTGTTGCTGGTGCTGGGGGCGTCAGCCGCGCTCGTTGCAAGGGCTGCGGAATTTCGTGCGGCCGCCGAGGACGCTGTGGTGCTTTTCGATGCGCCCTCGGCGCAATCGCAAAAACGCTTTATCGTCAGCCAGGGTTATCCGCTGGAAGTGATCGTGGTGCTGCAGGGCTGGATCAAGGTGCGTGACGCCAGCGGCGCGCTGAGCTGGGTCGAAGCGGGTAAAGTGTCGAACAAGCAGCGCACCGTGATGGTGAAAGCGCCGCTCGCGCAAATCCGCCAGGCGGCGGATGACAATGCGCCGGTGGTGTTTCAGGCGCAGCAACACGTGGTGATGGAACTCAGCGAAGTCGTCGCCGGCGGCTGGCTGCGCGTGCGTCATCGCGACGGCGCTGCCGGCTTCGTGCGCGTCGGGCAGGTGTGGGGCGTCTGACCGCAAGCGGATGAACATCGCCGTACTCGGTGCGGGTGCGTGGGGCACCGCGATATCGGTGCATCTTGCCGCCCGCCACCGCGTGACGCTGTGGGCGCGGGACCCGGCACAGGCAGCGGCGATGCAGGCCGATCGCCAAAACCGCCGTTACCTTCAAGGCGTTACGCTACCGGCTGGTGTCGCGCTTACCGCCGATGCGGGCGTCGCCTTGCGCGATGCGTCGCTGGTGCTGGTTGCAGTGACCAGCGGCGGATTGCGTGAAACCCTGCAGCGTATCAAGTCCGCGCACTGTACTGCGCCGCTGTTATGGCTGTGCAAGGGCTTCGAGCGCGAGCATGCGCTGTTGCCGCATCAGGTGTGCGCGAGCACTTTGCCGCAGGCGGTGTGCGGCGTGTTGTCCGGCCCCAGCTTCGCCGAAGAAGTCGCGCGCGGGCAGCCGACGGCGCTGACCCTGGCTTCTACGGATGAGGCGTTTGCCAGCGCCACCGCGCGCGAGCTGCACGGCGGATCGCTGCGCGTGTATTCGAGCAGCGATGTGGTCGGCGTTGAAGTCGCGGGTGCGGTAAAAAACGTGATGGCCATCGCCACCGGCATCTGCGACGGACTGCGTCTGGGCCTGAACGCGCGCGCGGCGTTGATGACCCGCGGCCTGGCGGAAATTGCGCGGCTCGGGGTCGCACTCGGCGGACGCGCTGAAACGTTCATGGGACTTGCCGGCGTGGGCGATTTGATACTCACCTGCACCGGCGATCTGTCGCGCAACCGGCGCGTGGGTCTGCGCCTCGCCGCAGGCACACCGCTGGCGCAGATACTCGGCGACTTAGGCCATGTCGCTGAAGGCGTCTACAGCGCGCGCGAAGTCGCGCGCATTGCCAAAGCGCACGCAATCGAAGTGCCGATCACCGATGCCGTATGCCGCGTGCTGGATGCGCCACAATCCGCAGCGCAGGTCGCCCGGGGGCTGCTGGAGCGCGACCCAAAATCCGAGTGAAGCGCAGCGCTGTCTCGCCAAAATACAACCACACCGCACCTAAAACAGGATTTCCGCTGTGAGCATCACGCCGCAAGACGCCGATTTCATTCGCCGCCGCGTATGGCGCGCGATTTCGAGCAATCGTGCGCCGGGGATGAATTTCGCCGGCTATTTTCTCGGCTTCACGCCGCGGCGCTTCGCAACCGACGGCGTTGAATTCACGCTCGAAGCCGCGCCCCATTGCACGGACGCCGACGGCATCGTCAATCGCGCGGCGCTGCTGTTCGCCGCCGACATGACGCTGGCGGCGGCGAATCGGGTGTTTCTAAATCCGAACGTGCGCACCGCCACGCTGATGATCCGAGTGGAGTTCACCGGCGAACCCGCGCGCGGCGTGCTCGAGGCCAGCGCGCGCGGCAGCGGCTTTTCGCCGCGTACCGCATTGCCGGAAAGTGTGTGCGCGGGGCGCATTGTTTGCAACGCCCGCGAAGTGATGCGCATGTCGGGCACCTGGGTATCGCCGCCGGCGCCCAAGGGCGCGGTGATGCAGGGCCTGCCGTGGGAAGGCGGGCAGGATGGCGCGCAATGGCCTTTGCTCAAAAAGAAGGATCTCGATGCTGCGGAAAAAGCGCTGCTCCGCCGCGTCGAGAAAGCCCTGCGCACGGCAACCAACGGCGACTTGCTCGCGATCCTGTGCGGCCCGGTGGTCAAACGCACGTCCAGCGGCGCCAGCGGCCGGCTGCCGGTGGGCATGCCTGTGGGAAACCGCGTCGGCCACGTGCAGGGCGGATTTTTGATTAACGCCGCGCTCGCCACAGCAGAAGCCGCGGTGCCAGAGCATCCCATCCTCACCGGCGCCTCGGCCTGGTACATCAGCCCCGGCATGGGCAAAGTCATCACCTCGCGCTCAACCCTCCTGCAAAGCGGCCGCAACGTCGCGGTGGTGCGCACCGAGTTGTTCGCGGCCGGGCGCAAGCGGGTGCTGGAAGTGGTTTCCAATCATGCGGTGGGGGCGCGGGATGGAGCGTAGGCGACGGGCAAGGTCCCATTGCTCGCATTAGCATCAGGAAAACCGCGCTACGGGTGCTTTTGCTACCTCGTCGGTTGAGACCTTTGTTCGCGCGGAGTCAGTACTTGTTGAATAACTTTCAAATCTTGCATGCTGGTCCGAGGGGTAAATCCGCCGACATAAGTTGTGTGTTGAAATGTTTCCGCTTCATACTCATCTTGAAGTTCACCATGGATACCGTATGTGGTGCAGCGCGCGGCCTTTGCCCCATTGGCCGCGTACGCTGCGCAGTTCGCCGGCATCGGGGTAGATGTCCTGGAAAATGTGGCGGTTGATAGCGCGCAGATGGGCTACGTCGAATGCGCCTTGTATTGGGCGTTCTTGAAGTTCCTGAATGCGTGACTTAGCGAGATCGCCTTCGGCACGAGCGAGCGCTTCGGGATCAACGATCCCGAGAAGATTACGCCGCGCATCGGACATGTCGCGCAAGCGCGCGTTTCGTCACTTCGTCTACCGTAATTTCGCCGCGAATATAGGCGGCACTATCAGCGTCATGATCCGCCGAAACCGTAAAACCTTCCAACGCCACGCTCGCTGTTGCTTCACGCACGTTGCGTTCACGTTGCTTGCGCGCGCGTGCGGCTTCTTTTTCATTCGCGACTTCACTCATTTTGCCCATGATTTCGCTCCTGTTTACGCTGACAGTATACCGTGTACATCGCTTTGGGGTAATGGCATTTACGCTTGCGGAATTATGTCGTAAGCCTTTGTTTTTATTTAATTTTATAGCCGTCTGCCATGCCCTAAAACGCGCTATTTCAGGCCCCCGCGGCAAACCCCAGCTGCCGCCAGGCCTCGTACACAACCACCGCCACCGCATTGGATAAATTAATACTGCGCGTCGCTGTGCGCATGGGGATGCGTAGGCGTTGTTCCGCCGGCAGTGCCTCGATCAACGGCTGCGGCAAACCGCGGCTTTCAGGGCCGAATACGAACACATCGTTTTCGCGATACGCGGGCGCATCATGCCGCTGCAGGCCGCGCGTGGTTACCGCGAATAACCGTTGTCCGGCGAAATGAACTTGGCACGCGTTCCAGTCTTCGTGAATAGTGACATCCGCGAACTCGCGGTAATCCATGCCGGCGCGCGCGAGATGTTTGTGCGAGATGGAAAACCCCAGCGGTTTGACCAGATGCAAGCGCGCGCCGGTATTGACGGCGAGGCGCATGGCGTTGCCGGTGTTGGGCGGAATCTCCGGCTGGTAGAGAACGATGTCAAACATCGGGCGCGCGCTGTCTGAACGCATCCGGCAGCGTGCGCGCAACCATCAGCCCGGTGACGCGCGACGCGCCTGCGCGCTTCAAATTGCGCGCGAGTTCGTTAAGCGTGGCGCCGGTGGTCATCACGTCATCGACGACGGCGACGTGAAGGCCTGCGAAATCTTCGTCGCAGACGAAGGCTTTGCGCACGTTTTTCGCACGTTCCTTCCACGGCAGCGCAGCCTGCGGCGCGGTGTCGCGCACTTTGCGGCAGGCACGCGGCATGAGCGTTATGCCGGTGATTTTTGCGACGTGGCGCGCGATTTCCTGCGCCTGATTGAAGCCGCGTTCGCGCAGACGCGCATCCGCCAAGGGCATGGGAACGATTACGTCGGGGCGTTCGTCGAGGCTTTTTGCAATGGCGCTGCCGAACAGCGGCGCCACCGCCAGCAGGCTGCGATATTTGAGTGCCTGCACCAGTGCGTCAGCTGGAAAGGCGTAGGTAAACGGCGCGCACACATGGTCGTAGGCGGGCGGTTCACTGAGGCACCTGCCGCAGCGTGTGCCGGCGGTTACCGGCAATGCGCAGGTGTCGCAGCGCCCCCCGTGCGCGCCCGCAAGCCGCGGCAGGTCGGTGTCGCATGGCGCGCACAGCAAAGCGCCGGCGCTGGGGCCGCTGCATAACAGGCACGACGGTGCAATCAGGTGTTGTATAAAATTTGCACACCTGACCAAAAAACTCGTCTGTAAATTTGACAATGGAGACTTCATTACGGATGATGCAAGTTGTTAAATGTATTGAGTTTTCGCCATGGACACTGCTCATTCCTCCGCGCCAGCAGCCAGCGCCGCGAACATCCCCATCGCGGGCTGGAGCGTGGATCAAGTCGCCGCACTCCTGGAGCTGCCGCTGAATGATCTCATTTATCGTGCACAGACGGTTCATCGCGCGCATTTCGACGCCAACGCGGTGCAGCGCTCCACCCTGTTGTCGATCAAGACCGGCGGCTGCCCCGAAGACTGCGGTTATTGTCCGCAGGCGGCGCGCTATCACACCGGCGTGGACAATGAAGACATGCTGTCGCTTGCACAAGTAGTGGCGGCAGCGCAATGCGCCAAAGAAAATGGCGCGACGCGTTTTTGCATGGGCGCGGCGTGGCGCGGGCCGAAACAGCGTGACCTCGACAAAGTGGTCGAAATGGTGCGCGCTGTTCGTGAGCTGGGTATGGAAACCTGCGCCACGCTGGGCATGCTCAAGGCGGGTCAGGCGGAACAATTAAAAACCGCGGGTCTCGATTACTACAACCACAACATCGATACCGCGCCGGAGTTTTACGGCGAAATTATTACCACGCGCACGCAGCAGGATCGGCTGGATACGCTGTCGCGCGTGCGTGATGCCGGTATGCATGTGTGTTGCGGGGGCATCGTGGGCATGGGCGAAACGCGGCGTGCGCGCGCGGCGCTGATTGTGCAGTTGGCGAATATGGATCCGTATCCCGAGTCGGTGCCGATCAACCATCTGGTGCAGGTGGCAGGCACGCCGCTGCACGGCATCGAGCAACTCGATTTGCTGGAGTTTGTGCGCACCGTGGCGTGCGCGCGCATCACCATGCCCAAAGCGATGGTGCGCCTGTCGGCGGGACGCCAGGAAATGCCCGAAGGCATCCAGGCGCTGTGTTTTCTGGCGGGAGCCAATTCGATTTTTTATGGTGAAAAACTGTTGACTACCGGCAATCCCGAAGTCGAACGCGATCAGGCTTTGTTTGCAAAGCTGGGCCTTAAGCCGCTGGTTCGCTGAGTGTTTAGTGTTGAATTTTGAGTGATGAGTTGTCGATGGTTGAGAGCGCGATCGTGAAAACCTCGCTAAAATAGCAGTGCCCAACTCAACACTCAACACTCAGCACTCAACACTGGCGGCTGACCTCGCGGCACTCGACGCAAAAGGCCTGCGCCGCCGCCGCCGCACGCTTGACACGGCGCAAAGTGCGCAGGTTACCGTCGATGGCAAGAATTACCTCGCGTTTTGCAGCAACGATTATCTGGGTCTTGCCAACCATCCCGAGTTGATTGCCGCCGCGCAGGCAGGCGCAACGCAGTATGGCGTGGGCGCCGGCGCGTCGCATCTGGTGCTGGGACATATGCGCGCGCATGACGAATTGGAGCAGCAACTGGCGGCGTTCGTCGGCTTGCCGCGCGCGCTGCTGTTTTCAACGGGCTACATGGCCAATTTGGGCATTGTGACCGCACTGCTGGGGCGTGAAGACGCGGTGTTTGCCGACCGGCTGAATCATGCTTCGCTCAACGACGCGTGTTTGCTGGCGCGCGCGCAGTTCAAGCGTTATGCGCACCATGACCTGGCACAACTGGAGCGCCTGCTTGCTGCGACCAAGGCGCGCCGCAAATTGATTGTTGTGGATGCGGTGTTCAGCATGGATGGCGACATTGCGCCGGCACCGGCGCTGCTCGCGCTCGCCGAGCGTTATGACGCGTGGCTGCTGCTCGACGATGCACATGGCTTTGGCGTGCTGGGCGCGGGCGGGCGCGGCGTGCTGGAACATTTTGATATGCGTTGCACCTCGCGCATTATTTACATGGCGACACTGGGCAAGGCGGCGGGGGTTTTCGGCGCGTTTGTCGCGGGGCACGACACGCTGATCGAAACGCTGATGCAGCGCGCGCGCACCTACATCTATACCACGGCGATGCCGCCGATGCTGGCGTGTGCGGTGTCGAAAAGTTTAGTCTTGATTGCCGCTGGCGCGCCGCTGCGCAAACGTTTGTCGGAAAATATTATTCAATTAAAACAAATGCTTGCTCATGGCCAACCGGAGAGCTGGCGGCTGCTGCCTTCGCTAACTGCGATACAACCGCTGGTGATCGGCGACAACCGCGCCGCGACCGAAGTCGCAGAAAAACTCGCCGCGCGTGGGGTGCTGGTTCCCGCCATTCGTCCGCCGACGGTGCCACCAGGCACGGCGCGGCTGCGGATATCGTTGTCGGCAGCGCACACGGCTGAGGACGTGCGGGTACTGTGCCATGCACTGTGTGACGTAACCCAGTCGGTTCTTCATTAACGATGCCAGCCGGCGGACCTCCCCTGGTATTGCTGCACGGCTGGGCCAGCCACTCACAGGTGTTTCGCGGGCTGGCGCGTGCGCTGGAGAAACGCTTGCGCGTTCAGGTAATGTCGTTGCCCGGCTACGGCGACGCCGCGCCATGCGCGCCCTATACGCTGGAGCGCATCGCGGATACGCTTGCGGCCAGCGCGCCGAAGCAGTGCAGCGTGGTGGGCTGGTCGCTGGGCGCACAGGTGGCGCTGACCTGGGCGCAGCGTGCACCGAAGCAGGTAAAGCGCCTGGCGTTGCTGGCCGCTACCCCGAGTTTCACCCAACGCAGCGGCTGGCCGCATGCGGTGACGCCGGTGGTGATGCACCAGTTCACCTCGGCGATTGGGCATGATTGTTCGAGCGTGTTGCGCCGCTTTGTAGCGTTGCAATCCCTCGGCGACAAACAGGCGGTGCGGGTGGCGCACAAGTTGCGCACGGTGCTGTTTACAAACCCGCTGCCGGCGCAGGCCGTGCTCGAAAGCGGGCTGGAAATTCTGCGTACTGCGGACTTGCGCACGCTGTTGCCGTCTATTCAACAACCCACTTTGCTGATACACGGTGAATACGACGCGGTAACGCCCTGTCGGGCGGGCGAGGCATTGGGAGAGACACTGCCCAACGCGCGTTTTCACAAAATCAGCGGCGCCGGACACGCGCCGTTTTTGTCCGACCCTCATGCGGTGGCTGCGCTGCTGCACGAATTTCTCGATGAAACCATCGCCGCAGTTTGATAAACGCGCGCTGCGCCATTCGTTCGCGCGCGCGGCGCGCAGCTACGATGCCGCCGCCGTATTGCAGCACGAGGTGTGCAGGCGCATGGACGAGCGGCTGGATCTGATTAAACATCTGCCCGCCACTCTGCTTGATGCCGGCAGCGGCACTGGCAATGCATTGCCCGCGTTGCGCCAGCGCTACCCGAACGCACGCGTGATTGCGCTCGATCTGGCGCTGAGCATGCTGCAACTCGCGCGCGACCGGGCACGCGCGCCGTGGTGGAAATCATGGCTCAGGTCACCCGCAAGCGCTGTGTGCGGCGACATTGAACAACTGCCGCTGTTGGGTGCGAGCGTGGACCTGGTGTGGTCCAACCTCGCACTGCAATGGGTGAACAATCCTGATCAGGCGTTTGCCGAGTTTCATCGAGTGCTTGCCCCTGGCGGGCTGCTGATGTTCAGCACGTTTGGGCCCGATACGCTAAAAGAATTGCGCGCGGCTTTTGCAAGTGCGGCGGGCGTGGACCAGCATACCCACGTCAGCCGCTTCATCGATCTTCACGACATCGGCGATATTCTGGTCAAGCGCGGCTTTGCCGACCCGGTGATGGACATGGAGCCGTTCACGCTGACCTACAGCGACGTGCGCGCACTGATGCACGATCTGAAAGCGATCGGCGCGCACAACGTGACGCGGGATCGTCCGCCGGGGTTAACCGGCAAATCACGATTGGCGGCGGTAACGGCGGCGTACGAGCAGTTGCGGTGCGACGGTAAATTGCCGGCGACATTCGAAGTGGTCTACGGCCACGCGTGGAAACCGCTGCCGCGCGTCACGCCCAGCGGCAAGCGCGTGATCGATATCAAGCCCGCGCGCGCGAACTGATGTTGACGCCTCACGCCTCACGCCTCACGCCTGACGGCATTTTCGTCACCGGCACCGACACCGGCGTCGGTAAGACGCTGGTGGCGTGCGCACTGTTGCACGCGCTTGCGGCACGCGGATTGCGCGTGATCGGGATGAAGCCCGTAGCTGCCGGCGCGCAGCTGAGCAACGGCGTTTGGATCAACGACGACGTAAAACAATTAATCTCCGCGAGTAACGTGGAGGCGCCGCGCGACGCCATCAATCCCTATTGTTTTGCGCCAGCGATAGCGCCACACATCGCCGCCGGCCTTGACAATAAAGTAATTGAAAACCAGTGTTTGCTCGACAACTATCAACGCTTGTCAGCGCTTGCAGACGTGGTGGTGGTCGAGGGGGCGGGCGGTTTTTGCGTGCCGCTTAGCGATCTTGAGACCAGCGCTGATCTGGCGCAGCAGCTCGCGTTGCCGGTGTTGCTGGTGGTGGGGTTGCGGCTCGGCTGTCTGAATCACGCCCTGCTCACCGGTGAAGCGATACGCGCGCGCGGACTTGCGCTCGCAGGCTGGATCGCCAATCAGATTGATCCGGCGATGGCGCACGCGGATGCCAATATCGCCGCATTGCAGGCGCGGCTCGACGCGCCGCTGATCGCGCGCATTGCGTTTTACAATTTTCCCGATGCTGCCGCAATCGCGCCGCAAATTAACCTGAAGCACCTCGGCGCGCTGCTGTAGCTCGAGAATTGCCGCGTGTCAATGCGCCCTTGTACCGAGTACTCTCACAGATTCAAAGGGTTACAAGGTTGCCTCGAAAGCCCTCGCTGTGTTAAATTCTCTCTGGAATTTAACCGCGTGTGGGCGCGCTTGGTGGTGCAGCAGCGGGAGCGGGAAGTGCGACTGGCGCTGTGCTCGAAAGGCAACGAAGTGGAAGTAGGCCGCTATCTCGACAGCGGCGACAGGCAAAGATTGGCGCAGGAGCTGAAGTCCAGACTCAATGCGCGCTGATGGCGAAAGCCGAGCGGTAAGACAGGTTGTAACTATCCGGGGGAAGAATGCGTAACAAGCTGGCCAAAATTTTCGCGGCATTGCTGATGGCCCCTGCCATCGCGTTCGCAGAATACAAGCTCAACCTTCAGACGCCGAATACCGCGCTGGGTCACACCATTTATGATCTGCATACGATTATCACGTGGATCTGCGTGGTGATTTTCATCTTGGTGTTCGGCTTCATGTTCTACGCCATATACGCACACCGCAAATCGGTCGGCCACAAAGCCGCGCATTTCCATGAGCATTTCGGGGTCGAAGTGGCGTGGACCATCGTGCCCTGTTTCATCCTGCTGGCGATGATGTTCCCGGCGACCAAGTCGTTGATCATGCTGCGCGACACCTCCGATCCGGATTTGACCATCAAGGCCACCGGCTACCAGTGGAAATGGGGCTACGATTACATCAAGGGTGAAGGCGAAGGCATCAGCTTCTTCAGCAGCCTCTCAACGCCGCGCGCACAAATCGAAGGCGCCGAGAAAAAAGGCGAACACTACCTGCGCGAAACCGACACCCATGTGGTAGTACCCGCGGGCAAGAAAGTACGCGTGCTGGTCACTGCCGCCGACGTGATACACGCGTGGTGGGTGCCGGCGCTGGCGGTGAAACAGGATGCCGTTCCAGGCTTTATCCGCGATACCTGGTTCAAGGCGGAAGCGCCGGGAATTTTTCGCGGCCAATGCGCGGAACTGTGCGGCAAGGATCACGGCTTCATGCCGATCGTGGTTGAAGTGAAATCGGCTGCCGACTACAGCAAATGGGTGGAAAGCCAGAAAGCCGGCATGAAAAAAGCGGCGGTCGCGGACGCGCCCGATAAGCCGTGGACACTGGATGAATTGAAAGCGCGCGGCGAAAAAGTGTATGCGTCCAATTGTGTTGCGTGCCATCAGGCCACGGGGGCGGGCACGCCACCGGCATTCCCGCCGCTGACCGGCTCGAAGATCGTCATCGGTCCGAAAGACGCCCAGTTGGCGCTGCTTCTGAACGGCAAGGCGGGAACGGCTATGGCGCCCTTCAAACATCTGTCCGATGCCGATCTGGCGAGCGTGATCACCTACACCCGCAACACCTGGGCCAACAAGACCGGCGACATGGCGACCCCCGCCGAAGTCAAGGCCGCACGTGGCGCCGGGAAATAGGCAACATCATACGCATCTGTTTTTAAACAAATTATTTAGAGAACCGGAGTCTAGATGAGCACCGCATCCCACGACCACGCACACGACGGTCAAACCCACGACGCGCACGATCACAAGCCCTACGGCATGATGCGCTGGTTCGGTTCGACCAACCACAAAGACATCGGCACCATGTATCTGTGGTTCAGCTTTTCGATGTTCCTCGTCGGCGGCGTGATGGCGTTGATTATCCGCGCCGAGTTGTTCCAGCCCGGACTGCAAATCGTGCGTCCCGAGTTTTTCAACTCGATGACCACCTACCACGGCCTCATCATGGTGTTCGGCGCGATCATGCCCGCGTTCGTGGGCTTTGCGAACTGGCTGATTCCGATGCAAATCGGCGCGCCCGATATGGCGTTCCCGCGCATGAACAACTTGTCGTTCTGGTTGTTGCCGCCGGCGGCAGCGCTGTTGATCGCCGCGCAATTCGCACCGGGCGGCGGCGCGGGCGTGGGCTGGACCATGTACGCGCCGCTCACCATTCAAGCGGGCCCGGCGATGGACCTCACCATTTTTGCGATTCACATACTTGGCATGTCGTCGATCATGGGTTCGATCAACATCATCACCACCCTCCTCAACATGCGCGCGCCCGGCATGACACTCATGAAAATGCCGCTGTTTTGCTGGACCTGGCTGATCACCGCCTACCTGCTGGTGGCGTCGATGCCGGTGCTGGCGGGTGCTGTGACCATGACGCTGACCGACCGTCACTTTGGCACCAACTTTTTCAACGCGGCGGGCGGCGGCGACCCGGTGCTGTATCAGCACATTTTCTGGTTCTTCGGCCATCCCGAGGTGTACATCATCGCGATTCCCGCTTTCGGGGTGATCTCGCAGGTGATCCCGGCGTTCTCGCGCAAACCGCTGTTTGGTTACGCCTCCATGGTGTACGCGACGGCGTCGATCGCGATTCTGTCGTTTATCGTGTGGGCGCACCACATGTACACGGTCGGCATGCCGGTCGAAGCCCAGCTCTTCTTCATGTACGCCACCACGCTGATCGCGGTACCCACCGGCGTAAAAGTATTCAACTGGGTAGCGACCATGTGGAAAGGTTCGCTCACCTTCGAGACACCGATGCTGTTTGCGCTGGGGTTCCTGTTCCTGTTTACCCTCGGCGGATTCACCGGGCTGGTGCTGTCGATCGTGCCGGTGGACGTGCAGTTGCATGATACTTATTACGTGGTGGCGCACTTCCATTACGTGATGGTGGCGGGCGCTTTGTTCTCGGCATTCGCGGGCATCTACTTCTGGCTGCCGAAGTGGACCGGCCGCATGTACAACGAGACGCTCGGCCAATGGCATTTCTGGCTGTCGCTGATTTTTTTCAATGTCACCTTCTTTGTGCAGCATTTCCTGGGTCTGGCGGGCATGCCGCGGCGTGTGCCCGACTATGCGCTGCAATTCACCGAGTTCAACGCCATTTCGTCGATAGGCGCGTTTGGCTTCGGCCTGTCGCAATTGCTGTTCCTCTACATCGTCATTACATGTATTCGCAGCGGTGAAAAAGCCGAACAAAAACAATGGGAAGGCGCGGACAGTCTGGAATGGACGCATCTGCCCACGCCGCCGCCGTACCACAGCTTTGTGACGCCGCCGGTGCTAAAGTGAGCCTTGCTTTAGTTAAATTGGTTTGAATTAATCCATGGCGAATGAAGCAAAGGAAGATGAGCGTCAGCAACAGATCAAACGCAGCATCCGCCACACCGCAGCGGTGTTGTGGCTGATAGTTGCCGCTATCTTTTTTTACATGATCGCGAAATATTACTGGCTGACCAGATGACTCCGGGGCAAACCCAGCATACCCAGAAGGCCAACTGGCGGACGTTCGCGCGGCTTAGTCTGTTCGCGCTGCTGATGTTCGGTTTCGGTTTTGCAATGGTGCCGTATTACAAAAAGTTTTGCGAAATCACTGGCATCAACAACCTGCTGCAACCGAATGCCCCGGTCGGCAATACGCAGGTCGATAAAACGCGCTGGGTAACACTGGAGTTCGACGCCAATATTCACGGCATGCCGTGGCAGTTCGCGCCGTTGCAGCGCAGTGTGCGCGTGCATCCGGGCGAGATGACGCAGGTGTCGTTTGAGATCACAAATAACGGCGACCGCGCGTTGGCGGGACAGGCGATACCGAGTTACGGGCCCAAGCATGTCGCGGAATTCGTGAAAAAGCTCGAATGTTTTTGTTTTAAGCAGCAGGTGCTGGCAGCGGGCGAAACGCGCCAGATGCCGGTGCAGTTTGTGATTGATCCCGCATTGCCGGCCAGTATCACCACGTTAACCTTGTCCTATACTTTTTTCGAGGTCAAGGGCGCAAACATGGCCGCCGGCAAAGCAGGCTGATGGCTGGTGGACAAGATAGAAGCAAAGAATTTTTAGGAGAAACGCATGAGTACGCAGCAGAGCACCGACACCTACTACCTGCCGGGACAGTCGCACTGGCCGATTACGGCAGCAAGCGCCATGGCCTTGCTGGGCTTTGGCGCGTCGTTTTCGGTCAACGGCATGACCGGCGGCAATCTCATGCTGCTGCTCGGCTTTCTGGTGCTGTTTGTAATGTTCGCGGGCTGGTTCAGCGCGGTCGCGCATGAATCCGAAGGTGGCCTCTACAACAAACAGGTGGGAATGTCGTTCCGCTGGGGCATGAGCTGGTTCATCTTTTCCGAAGTGATGTTCTTCGCCGCCTTCTTCGGCGTGCTCGGTTACATGCGGCTGTACTCGGTGCCCGATCTCGGCAGCCTCGAACATCAGCAACTGCTGTGGCCCGCCTTCAAGGACTCGGCCTGGCCCACGGCTGGCCCGCACTTCAAACCCGGCGATTTCACGCCGATGGGCGCGTGGGGCATACCGGCAATCAATACCGCGCTGTTGCTCAGTTCGGGCGTTACCATTACCTACGCCCACTGGGGGCTGCTGCAAAGAAATCGCGCCAAACTGATCTGGGGTCTGGTCGCCACCATCGCGCTGGGCATGACCTTCCTTGGTTTTCAGATTTACGAATATATGCATGCGTATTCCGAGATGAATCTCAAGCTCACCAGCGGCGCCTACGGCTCGACGTTTTACATGCTGACCGGCTTCCACGGCTTTCACGTGACGGTGGGCACCATCATGTTATGGGTGATTTTGTTTCGCAGCGTCGCGGGGCATTTCTCGCCTGAAAATCACTTTGGCTTCGAGGGTGTGGCTTGGTACTGGCACTTCGTGGACGTGGTGTGGGTGCTGCTGTTCGTGCTGGTTTACATCCTCTAATCCGCAGTAAGAAGCCAGCGATCACGAAAAAAGCCGCACCTTCGGGTGCGGCTTTTTTTCTCCGGGCGGGAAACTGATTACAGCTTGCCCGTAATAAATCCGAAATGTATACCAGCCATCAACAGCAGGAACAGTGTCACCGACAGCGCCACACGCACGGTCAGCGCGCGCACCATGCGCTCGCTGGCGCCATTGTCTCTCAGCATGAAGTACGCCGCCGAACCGAGGCTGTAGACGATGCACAGCAGGAAAAAGATGACGATATATTTCATGGCGGCAGTGTAATCCAAGCGCGTTGGGAGCGCCAATGAGGATGGCGGGACGCGAATTCAAGTCCGCGTGGTGGGCAACGCTCGCCATGCTTGCCGGCGTGGCGTTAACGGTCACGCTGGGTTTCTGGCAGTTGGGGCGCGCCGACAGCAAACAGGCGTTGCAAAACCGTATCGATGCGTACGCGCGGCAGCCGCCGCGGGTGATAGGGGAAAGTGAAATAAAAACCGACGAGGTGCTGCTCAGGCCTGTAGAGGCGCGCGGCCGTTTTGACCCACGCCATACCGTGTTCATCGACAATCGCGTCTACAAACAGCGGGCGGGCTATTACGTCATGATGCCGCTGCGGCTGTCCGGCTCTGAGAAAGTTGTGCTGGTGAACCGCGGCTGGGTGGCCGCAGGCAACGAACGCAATCGCGCACCGCCGGTTATAACGCCCGCAGGTGAAGTACTGGTGCGCGGCACGGCAACGCTGGCGAGCGAGCGTTTCATCGAGCTTTCGAGCAATGTCGCCGAAGGCAACATCTGGCAAAATATGGTGCTGGAGCGCTACCGGCAGGCGACCAAACTGGACCTGCAACCGATCATCGTGCAACAGTCGGAGCCGTTGCCGCCGCTGCAGCCGTTGGCGGACGGGCTGATACGCGATTGGCCGCCGCTCGATCTCAAGCGCAACACCCATCTCGCCTATGCGGTGCAGTGGTTCGCGCTGGCGGCAGCGATTTTTATCTACTACATGGTCATCAATGTCCGAAGAAAAACCGGTTGAACACCAAACTGAGCACCGAACCGAGCAACGTAAAAGCCGCCGCACGCTGCTGCTGGTGGCTGCGGTATGCATCGCACCCTTTGTGGGTTCGTTCGCGCTGTACTGGTTTTGGCAGCCGTCGGGACGCATCAACTACGGTGAACTGGTTGAAGGCGTGACCGTGCCCGCCGCTACACTCGCGCCTGCCGCTGGCGGCGGCAAGGCGTTTGATTTTTCGCAGGTGCGTGGACGCTGGTTGTTTGTCACTGTAGATTCCGGCGCGTGCGACGGCTATTGCCAGAAAAAGCTCTGGAAAATGCGCCAGGTGCGATTGACGCAGGGCAAGTCTCTCGAACGCATTGAGCGGGTGTGGCTGCTGACCGACACCCAAAGCGTCGCCGCCAGCGTGATCAAGGAATACGAGGGCACCTGGATTGCCCGCGCGCAAGGCAGCACGATTCTCAGAGCATTTCCGCACCACGACGCCCAGCGCGATCACATCTACCTCGTCGATCCGCTGGGCAACGTAATATTGCGCTACCCAAAAGACGCTGATCCTAGCCGCATGAAAAAGGATTTACAGCGGCTGCTGCGCGTGTCGCGCATCGGTTGAATATGCGTAAGCATCTGTTTTTTAACATTATCTTATTTACAACCGTGTTCACGTTTGTGGTCGTGGTGGTGGGCGCATTTGTGCGGCTCACCGGCGCCGGCTTGGGTTGTCCCGACTGGCCGGGCTGTTACGGCCAGATAACGCCCGCGCGCGCCGCGCCAGACATCGCCAAAGCCGTCGCCGAACAAGGCGGCACACACGGCCCGGTGTCGATACAAAAAGCATGGCACGAAATGTTTCATCGTTATCTCGCAGCTGCGCTGGGACTGTTGATACTGGTCATCACCGCGATGGCATGGGTGCAGCGGCGGGGGCTGGCGCAATCGCCGTGGCTGGCGAGTGTGCTGTTGGCGCTGGTCATTTTTCAGGCTGCGCTGGGAATGTGGACGGTCACCCTGCTGTTGAAACCGGTGATCGTCACCCTGCATTTGCTGGGCGGCATGGCGACGCTGGCGCTACTGGCGTGGCTTGCAGTGCGGCAGTTGCACTGGCCTGCGCTGCAGGCCGGTGCTACGGCTCTGCGCGCGTGGGCAGCACTGGGGCTCGTGCTGCTGCTGGCACAGATTGCGCTCGGGGGTTGGGTGAGCACCAACTACGCTGCGCTCGCGTGCGTCGATCTGCCTACCTGCCATGGCGAGTGGGTGCCGAAAATGGACTTCCAACATGGCTTTCAATTGTTGCGCGAAGTCGGTCAAACTGCGGCCGGCGGCGCACTGAGCTATGACGCGCTCACCGCAATTCACTGGACGCATCGCGTGGGCGCGCTGGTGGTCACAGCGTATCTCGCGTGGCTGGCGTGGCGGGCGGCGCGAGTAAATGGCCTGCGCAGCATCGCCATCGTGATCGGCGTGTTGCTGGCGGCGCAGGTGTTACTCGGTATCGGCAACATACTGACGGGTCTTAAACTAGCGGTGGCGGTGGCGCACAACGCCGGGGCCGCGCTGTTGCTGGTGGCGCTGGTGGTGCTAAACTTCGTGCTTTCGCTAACTTCAGGACTGAGGGCTGAGGACTGAGGACTGAGCGAAAATCGCCCGCAGCACGCGCGGTTGCAAAGTCCTTAGCCCTTAGTCCTCAGTCCTGCCCTTATGTCGTCCACCACCGCAAACGCTACACCCGGCTCGCGCGCGCAGCAGTTTTATCTGCTGACCAAACCGCGTGTGGTGTCGCTGATCGTGTTTACCGCGATTATCGGCATGCTGCTCTCCGTGCCGGGCATGGTGGCTTTGCAACCGTTTCTGGCCGGCACGGTGGGCATCGCGCTGGTGGCGGGCGCAGCGGCGGCAATGAATTGTCTGGTGGAGCAGAAAATAGACGCGATCATGGCGCGTACCCGCGCGCGCCCGCTGCCGCGCGGGCAACTCACTTCGCTGCAAACCTTGATATTTGCCAGCGTCGTTGGCGGTAGCGGGCTGGTTATTCTGTATGTTTGGGTCAACACGCTGACCATGTGGCTGACGCTCGCCACCTTCGTGGGTTACGCAGTGATCTATACCATGATCCTCAAACCGATGACGCCGCAGAATATTGTGATCGGCGGCGCATCGGGGGCGATGCCGCCGGTGCTGGGCTGGGCCGCGATGACCGGCGAGGTGCCGGCTGAAGCGCTGACGCTGTTCCTGATTATCTTCGCCTGGACACCGCCGCACTTCTGGGCGCTCGCTCTTTATCGGCGCGACGAATACGCGCAGGCCGGCGTACCGATGTTGCCGGTCACGCACGGTGAAAAATTCACGCGGCTCAATATGTTGCTCTACACGATTATCCTCGTCGCCTGCTCGCTGCTGCCGTTCGCAGTGAAGTTGTCGGGGCTGATTTATCTGGCATCGGCGCTCGCCCTGGGCGCGGGATTCATGGTGTACGCGGTGAAGATCTATCGCAATTACAGCGACCTGCTGGCGCGCAAGACCTTTCGTTTTTCGATCATTTATCTCACCGCGCTGTTTGCCGCGCTGCTGATCGATCACTACTTGCGCATCTTGCTGTAGCACGATGAGAGCGCTTGTTTCCGCCGCATTGATCGCAGGGGCGTGCCTGGTGGCTGCATGCGGTCAATCCGCGGCGCCGCAATTCCAGTTGACCGATGTTACCGGCGCGAACTTCGGCAAGGCGCTGGCGCTCACCGATCACAGCGGCAAGCCGCGCACGCTGGCGGATTTTCAGGGCAAGGTGGTAGTGCTGTTTTTCGGTTTTACGCATTGCCCGGACGTGTGTCCGACCACACTCGCCGAGATGGCCAAGGTGGTCAAGGAATTGGGCGCCGACGGCGGCAAACTGCAGGTGTTATTCGTGTCGGTTGACCCAGAGCGCGATACGCCCGAGCTGATGAGGCAATACGTCACCGCGTTTCATCCCTCGTTTTTGGGACTGGTGGGCGACGCCGAGGCAACAGCGCGCACCGCGAAAGAATTCAAGGTTTACGTGCAGAAACAGCCCACCCGCGGCAGCGGTTACAGCGTTGATCATTCGGCGGGCACCTTTATTCTCGATCAGCAAGGGCGGCTGCGGCTGTTCGCGCAACATGGCGCCGGCGCGTCCACCCTGCTGGGCGATATTCGAACCCTGTTAAAGCAGGCGTCCTGATCAAGGGTGCATCCAAAAAAATCCCGGCACAGGCCGGGATTTTAATTTCTGCGGCAATAAAAACTCATGCCGCTGTCAAAGTAACCATTGCCTCTTTCATCTTACCCAGCGCCTTATACTCGATCTGACGTATACGTTCGGCCGACACCCCAAATTCATCCGCCAAATCGTGCAGCGTCGCCGGGTCATTTTCAGCGAGCCAGCGCGCCTGGATTATGCGGCGGCTGCGGGCATCAAGGCCACCCAGTGCTTTTTCGAGGCCCTCGCCGCGCAGACGCGCGTTTTGTTGCTGCTCAATCACCACGCCGGGCTCAGCATCTTCGGACGCGAGATAGGCAATCGGGCTGTAGCTGTCGTCGTCGTCCGCGTTGCCGGGTTCGAGTGCTACATCCTGTCCGCCGAGGCGGGTTTCCATTTCAACCACTTCTTCGGCTTTGACGCCCAATTGTTTGGCGATGGATTTCACCTCATCGCTACCCAGCGTGTTAAGCCCGGGTTTCATGCTGCGCAGGTTGAAAAAGAGTTTGCGTTGCGCCTTGGTGGTGGCGATTTTGACAATGCGCCAATTGCGCAGTATGTACTCGTGCATCTCGGCGCGTATCCAGTGCACGGCGAACGACACCAGCCGCACGCCGCGCTCCGGGTCGAAGCGCTTCACCGCCTTCATCAGTCCGATGTTGCCTTCCTGAATCAGGTCGGACTGCGGCAGGCCGTAACCCATATAGCCACGCGCAATCGAAACCACGACACGCAGATGCGACACCACCAGTTCACGCGCTGCATCCAGATCACCGCTGTCGCGAAACCGGCGCGCAAAAGCAGTCTCCTGCTCCTGCGTGAGGAATTGAAACCGGCTGACCGACTGGATATAGGTATCCAGACTCCCCCCTGCCGAGGGGATGGGTAACACAAGTGTAGACATGCTGTCTCCCGATGTAATGATTGCTGTTATTAGTTTAGCACTCTTGGGTTTAGAGTGCCAAACCGCATTCGAGTTCCACTCAAATTAGGTAATAAAATTGTTTAAAAACAGATATTTATTAACTTTATTCGAAGCTACTCTGGAACCAGTTCAGGGTCAAGGCGTTAGCGCACAGACTGCGGAAGCTTGACGCAGAGAGGTGGTTCCAGTCCTGCGGTAAGCCCAATCCCGGCTTCCGGGATTACGCTATGCCAGCTTAAAATACGGCCAGTCTGACTCACCCAACCCACGCCACATGACGCTTTCGGTTTCGATTACTACCTTCAACGGCGAGCCGCTGGTGCGCCGCTGCCTGGAATCCGTCGCGTGGGCGGATGAGATCATTGCGGTCGATTCCGGCAGCACCGATAACACGCGTGATATTTGCCGCGAGCTGGGCGCCAAGGTTACGCAAACGCCGGATTTTCCGGGCTACGGCCAGCAAAAAAACCGCGCGCTGGATCGCACCACGGGCGATTGGGTGTTGGCGCTGGATCACGACGAAATGGTGTCGCCCGAGCTGCGCGCAGAAATCGAAGCCACTATCAAAAACCCCGGCGATGTGGTTGCATACACCATGCCGCGGCTGTCGAATTTTTGCGGGCGCGATATGCGCCACTGCGGCTGGTGGCCCGATCCGGTGACGCGCCTGTTTCGCAAGGGCGCCGCGCGTTTTTCGGAAGACCATTTGCACGACCGCATACTCGTGAATGGCAAGATCGGCAAACTGCACCATGCACTGCGGCACGAGCCGATGCCGACGCTGGAGCATGTCATCAACAAAATGAATGGCTATTCCTCTGCCGGCGCGAAATTCAATTTCGAGCGCGGCAAGCGCGCATCGCTCGGCCAGGCGATCTTTCACGGCGGGTGGGCGTTCGTGCGCACCTATGTTCTGCAGGCCGGGTTTCTAGATGGGCGCGAAGGTTTCATGCTTTCCGTGTCCAACGCCGAGGGCACCTATTACCGCTACCTCAAGCTGATGCTGCTGGGTGGCAGGCCCCGGTGAAAACCGCGGTCATCGTCACCACCTATAACCGGCCGGACGCACTTGCGGCAGTGCTTGACGGGTACATCGATCAAGCCGGCCATGACTTCGAGTTGCTGGTCGCCGACGATGGCTCAACGGACGAAACGCGACGCCTGGTTGAAAGCTACGCCGTGCGCGCACCGTTCAGCTTGCATCACATGTGGCAGGAGGACAGCGGCTTCAGGCCCGGCGCCGCACGCAATCGCGCGGCTGCGCGAACGGATGCCGATTATCTTATTTTCGTCGATGGCGATTGCGTGCCCGCGCGCGATTTCGTTCACCAGCACCGAACGCTCGCTGAGCCGGGATATTTTCTTTCCGGCAACCGCGTGCTGCTGTCGGAATCTTTTACGCGGCAGGTGCTTGCTGCACGCGCGCCGATACACCGCTGGCGCGCCGCGCGCTGGCTGCGCGCATGGGCCGCGCGTGATGTGAATCGCCTGCTGCCGTTGCTCAAGCTGCCCGACACGTCATTGCGCAAACGCTCACCGCGGCAATGGCAGGGCGTGAAGACCTGCAATCTGTCATTGTGGCGGACGGATTTCATGCGCGCCAATGGCTTGGACGAGTCTTACTGCGGCTGGGGACTCGAAGACAGCGATCTGGCGATCCGTCTGCTCCACGCCGGCGTGCATCACAAAAGCGCGCGCTTCGCGACACCGGTGTTTCACCTGTGGCACCGCGAAAATGACCGCAGCCGGCTGGGCGAAAATCAAAAACTGCTCGACGAGATCATCCGTTCCGAACGCATCGAAGCGCGCCTGGGTGTCAGCCAGTATTTATGAATCCACCACCGCGCCGCGTGCTGGTGATCGTCACACGCCGCATCGGCGACGTGCTGTTGGCGACGCCCGTGGTGCGCTCGCTGAAACGCGCCTGGCCCAACGCAGCTATCGATGCCCTGGTGTTCAGCAGTAGCGCGAGCGTGCTTGCGGCCAACGCCGACATCGACCACATACACGCCATCCCCGAACGCCCCGGCATATTGCAGCATATTATTTTTATTCTGAAATTATTCCGGCGCTATGATTTGGCGCTGTCTTTGGTTCCCGGTGATCGGCCGACTTTTTACGCCTATGCCGCAGGCCGCTCGCGCGTGGGCCTGCTGCTGCCCACGCCCAAAGAAAGCTGGAAACGCAGATTTCTGCATCACTGGGTGCCCTACCCGCTTGCGGCTACACATACCGTGCTGACACATCTCTCCGTGCTCGCGCCACTGGGCGTGCCAGCGGTGGCCGAAGTCACACCCAGCTGGCGCGCCGCCGACGCGCAGCGCGCAGCGCAGATGCTCGCACCTTTGGAAAACGTCCGCTACATCGTGTTACACCTCTACCCCAGATTCAACTACAAAATGTGGAGCGACGCAGGCTGGCTGGAACTCGCGCGCTGGATCGCCGGGCGCGGACTGCGCATCGTGCTCACCGGTGGGCACGACACTGCCGAAGTTGATTACGTACGCGGCCTTGCAAACCAGATGGCCATGCCGCTCAACCTCGCGGGAAAATTGACGCTCAGCGAATGCGCCTGCGTGCTCGCGCGCGCGGCGGCCTATGTCGGCCCCGACACCGCGCTTACCCATATGGCGGCGGCGCTGGGTGTGCCTACCGTCACGTTTTTTGGCCCGACTGACGCCGTGCAATGGGGGCCGTGGCCCAGGGGCCATGACCTAAGCCGCGCGCCGTGGCGCCGCCTGGGCGATCAAAGCAGCGGCAACGTGCGTTTGCTGCAGGGAAGTGCTGCGTGTGTGCCGTGCGGTAACGAAGGCTGCCAACGGCGCCTCGCCAGCTTCAGCGATTGTTTGTTGCAACTGCCGGCAGCGCGGGTCATCGATGCCTTACGCGATGTTGCAAATATTCAATGATTACCAACGCTTACCTCACCCATTGCCCAGTGGGGTGCGCCTCGCCGCTGGAGGTTAGCGGTTTCAATTTGCCCGAAGGCCCATTACGGCGTTGCGCCGGCTGCGGCCAGTTGATCAGCGCGGCGAGTGAAGCGCGTTATTGGGAAACCATGGCGGCGTTCAACGCACCGGCGTTTAATCGGCCCTCACCGCGCGAAATCGAACGGCGGCGTTCAGTAGCGAACCGGCGCCTGAAAACGCTGGCGCGCCTGCTCGGCAAATCGCACGCAGATATCCGGCTTGTCGATGTAGGTTGTTCACGCGGACAGTTTGTGGATTTCGCCGCGCAAGCCGGGTTTGCCGCCGAAGGCGTTGAACCTGCGCCCGACATAGCGGCTGCCGCGCGTGCGCTGGGGCTGAATGTGCGCAGCGGTTTGCTCGAACAGCAGAACTATCCCGATGCAGCGTTCGACGCCGTGTCGTTGTTCGAAGTGGTGGAGCATTTGCGTGAACCGCTGCCACTGCTGCGCGAGTGCAGACGCATCCTCAAACCCAGCGGCATACTGATCGTCAGCACGGGTAACACCGCCAGCTGGACGGTGGCCGCGATGGGCGCGCGCTGGGATTACTTTCACATCGAAAAAGACGGCGGACACATCAGCTTTTTCAATCCGCAATCGATTACAGCACTCGCGCGCAACGCCGGGTTTCACCTCGAACGCATTGAGACGTCGCGCGTGAAATTTCACGAGAAGGGTGAGGTTTCAAAAATGACCTACGTGCTGGGCAAAATCGCTGCGGAACTGCTGAACGTGCCCGCGCGCATTGCCCGCCGCGGGCACGACATGCTGACGTATCTGCGCCGCGACTAGCGTTTCTGCAGAATCAACACCAACGAGCGGCTGAACAGCAGTGGCCGCGAAGCGCATATTGCCGGTAAAGCTGGCGACGTGACTGTATCGTCTGCTGGTTGAGGCCAATGCGGATCCTTAATGCCGGGCGCAAGCCGCACCGCGACACAGCAGATACAATGTATCACCGGCCAGCGCATACTGCGCGGCTACTTTGCCCAGCGCGGCATCGGGCAGGTTTGACAGTGCGTAGCCGTTGTCCCATAGCGCCGGCGCAAAGGTCAGCACAGCTTGCGGCAGTCGCTGAATATTGATATACGCTGTCACCGACTGTCCGGCGGCGCTGACATCGTGGCTGTACAGCGGGAACCCTGCGCTGCGCTGAATCACCTGTCGCGCCACCAACGCATAGTTCTCGCCCCGCACCTGCTGTTGATACAGCGGAAACACTACCAGCGCCAGCAAAAACTTGAGCGCCACCATGGCCCACAGCCAGCGCATGGCCGTGCGCACATGCGCATCACCGAGCGACTCCAAGGCGACGGCCAACGCCAACGCGAGCAGCGGCAGCACCGGCATCAGATAGCGAATATGACTCTGCGGCGCCAGCCAGAATGGAATGAACGCTATGACCACAATAGCGAGAGATGTTGTAACTATTTGATTTTTAGCGATATTTTTGAGTACGCGCCGACGCCACAGCCACCACAGCACCAGCAAGGAAAGCGGCGCCAACCGCAACAATGTCTCCAGCGGATAGGCAATCAATTTCCACAAATACGCATACACGCCCAGCGGCATCAGCTTGTCGGCAATCTCCGCTGCCATGCGGCTATTGTGCGTCTGATCGCCGCCAATTAAATAGGCCCACGCAAACGGCGCGCCCAGCGTCAACGCAGCCAGCAACAAAGGCAGCGGTTGCAACAGAACTTTACGCGCGTCACGCCGCCACAAAAATACCAGCACTGCCGCGCCGATGAACGCGTAAACAATAATGCCTTTGGTCAAAAAAGCCGCGGTGGCGAATAACAACGTGACCAGCAGCCAGGCTGTGCGGCGCGTTTCCACCGCCAGCCACAGCGCCGCGATCGCGCCGAACACCAGCATGCCGAGCAAGGGGTCGCGATAGCCGAGCCAGCCCCGGTACAACAGAATGTCACCAAAAGTCACTGCGATCGCGGCCGCCAGCGCCGCCAGCGCAGCATTGCGGCACAGACGATGCGCCAGAAATGCGAGCATCGCTCCGCTGAATGCGGTGGCAGCGATCATGATCGCACGCGTAACGCCCGGCGCATGCTCCCACCCCACCGCGCTGGCCAGCAAAATAATCAGCCAGTTGGCAAATACCCCATGCCGCGCATCCAGGCCATACAGCCACAACCGCAACCAGTCGCCGCGCTGCCACATCTCCAGCGATGCGTTCACCAGGATGCCCTCCTCGCCCACCAGAAAAAACCACAGGGTCGGGATCGAGCTGGCGATGGCCGCCGCATAGATGAGCCAGGCTTGTCGTGTAAGCTCCGGCGCGAGAGGACGGGGCGCGTTATTCACAGTGTCTCCGGCCGGTACAGTCCCGCACGCACACGACCCGCATCCAGATCGCTGAAGAAGCGTTGCAGCACGCGCCGGTTGCATTCGGGGTACGCGTGATGCTCGTCGGTGAATTCCGCCGCGGCGCAGCCGTACTGTTCCGAAGCGCCGGCGTCGATCACGCTCACCTGGTAACGCCGCGCCCAGGTGTCGAGGCTGGCTTTGGTGCGGTCCAGGCAAGCTTTCCAGCGCGGATGGCTGCGCAGGGTTTTTTCCATGCCGGGCGCCAGCGCGGGGAGTATGAAAATCATGCGTCCGCCGCTCGCGGCTAAACGTTGCGCGGATTCTCCCAGCCCCTCTAGGTACGCCGCATTGGGTTCGCCCCCGGGTGCGCACAGGTGTTTGGTGTATTTGGAACTGGGCGCGGCCGCGGCCACCGCAAGCGTGGCTGCCCGAGCCGGCGTGAGCCGGCTGTCGTTGGCGAAGGTCCAACTGCCATCGTAGCGATAACCGCGGCACAGTCCGCGATTGATCACATCAAAATCGCGCGCTACGGAACCATCGGCACAACGATACGGTGCGCCGCCCACATCAAAAAACGCATGCCACAAACTGTTTCCGGGTTCGGCGCTTTTCAACGCCGCGGCCAGCAGCGTGCCGAGATTCGCCACGCGCGGCCATGACAGCGCATCTTCGAGACGTTTGGCGAACGCGACGCGGTGAACCAGGTAGGCGCGCTCCACCGCTTGCGCGGAAAGGTCTAGCTCGCCCACCGCGCCCGGCAGATAAATATTGCCCACTGACCAATCCAGCCCCGCCAGCACCCAGCGCACGCGCTGCGGCCAGTGTTGCGTCACGTAATGCGCTTCGCCCGCGACCGAGGCGGTGGCGTTCCCCGTCACCGTCAGGTTATAACTGCGCCAGCCGGCGGGCAGTACATCCTGGGTGACGCCCATCAGCGTCGAAGAGCCGAGCACCAGGGCATTGATCTCCGCCAATCGATCCGCCAGCCGCAGCACCTTGAACGGCCCGGTGTAACCCACCGGCGGCGCGTAGGTCACCCCGCGCGTGGCCTGCTGCCACACTGAGGCGGCGCGCGTGGCTTGCAGATTGCCGAGGCCGCGGTCACCCAATATGAGGTTGAGTGTGAGCACCAGCGCCAGCGCCAATCCCAATGCACCGAGAAGCGCGGCCACATAACGGCGCAGCGCCTTGTGCGCGGGCGCCTGCGGAATTTGCGGCGTTGCGGGGGCCATCAAAATTGAAAATACAGAAACTCGGACTGCCGGTGCAGATTGACGATGGCGGCAAACGCCACCGCCGCCACCACCAATCCCGCCGCCACACCGGGCCGCCACAACAGGAGCCGCGCAGCAGCCATATCGCGCGGAATCAGCAACGCCGGATTAAAGCGCGCCATGATCTGCTGCGTGTTCGGGGCGAACCACGCGATGGCGAGCAGGATGACGATCCAGTTGATCAATCCGCCGCTAACCAACCCGCGCGAGTTGGCAAACGACACCCCGTTCAGCGACAGCCATGCCCCCACTGCACCCCACTGCGCCAACCAATGATCCGGCACAGCGAGTCCGTGCAAACCCCACATGCCGCCAATAATTTGCAGCGCATGCGGCACGCTGTCCGCGCGAAAAAACGCCAGGCCCACCAGCCACGCCACAAACGTCAGCGCGATGGCGGCCGCGGTACCCAGGCGCGTGGGGTGCTTGCGATCCTGACCCAGGCGCTTGCGCAGCATGCGCCACCACTGGTTCACGCACAGATAGAAGCCGTGCAAAATGCCAAACACGATATAGGTCCAGCCTGCGCCGTGCCACAGGCCGCACAAAAACATCGTAATCATCACGCTGGCGTAGCGCCGCCACGCGCGCTTGCGCTTCCCGCCCAGCGGCACAAACACATAGTCACGCAAAAATCGCGACAGTGTCATGTGCCAGCGATTCCACAGTTCCGCGATGTTCACGGCCTTGTACGGCGAATGAAAATTCAGCGGCAAATGCACACCGAATACGCGCGACAAACCGATCGCCATGTCGGAATAACCCGAAAAATCAAAGTACAGCTGCAACGCGTAGGCCAGCACCGCGCACCACGCCTCGATCAACGTCGGCGGCGTTCCCGCGCCGGGGAGTGCAAACAAGGGCGCCACATAAGGGGCAATGCCATCGGCCAGAATCACTTTCTTGAACAAGCCGATAAAAAATATGGTGAGTCCGACGGCGACGTTTTCCAGCTGCACGCGATACGTCGATGCACGCGCGAACTGCGGCATCATCTCGGCGTGGTGCAGGATGGGCCCCGCGATCAGGTGCGGGAAATAGGTCACGAACAAACAATAGTGAACAAAGTTGTATTCCTTCACTTTGCCCTGGCAGGTATCCACCAGAAAAGCGATCTGGGTAAACGTAAAAAACGAAATGCCCAGCGGCAAAATAATTTCCGCCTGCGGCGGCGCAACGCCCATCAATCCGGCGGCGTTGGCGAGAAAGAAATTGCTGTACTTGTAATACCCCAGCAGCAGCAGATTCGCGGCAACCGCGGCGATGGCCAAAGCCTTTCTTTTCGCAGCATCAGCGGACGCGACACGCGCGATGGCCATGCCCGCGCAGTAGTTGAACACGATCGACAGCAGCAATAGCGTCACGTACGCCGGATTCCACCAGCCATAGAAAAATAACGACGCAACCGCAAGCCATCCTGCCGCCAGCATATGACTCGTTCGCGCGAATAAAAAAAACAGCGCAAACGTCAGCGGCAGAAAAACGAAAATGAAGGCGTGAGAGTTAAACAGCATGCTTATCCATGTAGCGCCCGGCGTGAGGGAAGTTTAGCATTCGTCATCACGCGCACCCGCCTCACAATGACGGCCGGTAGAGCCCTGGAACGACGACGCCCCGCGCATGATCACGCCAGTAGTAGCCCATCACCCGTGCATGACACTCCGGCCATGCATGATTCTCGTCGAGAAACTCCTCCGCTTTACAGCCAAAGGTTTCGGATGCGGCGGCATCGATAATCGCCACCTGATACTCGAGCGCCCAGGTGTTCAACGCCGATTTTGTGCGTTCAAGGCAGGTCTGAGACGGCTGCGCTTTTGCCATCGCGTGCTCCATGCCGGGTATCAAAGGCGGCACGATGAACACCACGTGCCCGCCGTTGTAATTCATGCGTTGCGCCAGCGCGCCCAAGCGGCGCAAGTAGGCCGGATTGGGCGCGCCCTGTGTGGAACACAAGTGCCTGGAAAATTGCGAACTGGGCGCGGCAGCGGCCTGCGCCAGCACGCGCGCGCGCGCTTCGCTCAAATGGCGTTCGCCGGCAAACGTCCAACTGCCGTCATAACGAAACCCCAGACACGCGCCACGGTTAATCACATCAAAGTCGCGCGCGGCTGCGCCCTCTGCGCAACGGTATTCGGCGCCCGCAAGATCAAAAAACGTGCGCTGGAACGCCGCCAGCGGTTGCGCAGATTTCCACACGGCGCGTAACGCGTTGCCGAGGTTCTCAACCTTGGGTAACGACAAGGCATCGGCTATCTTGCGTGCCGGTGAAACAGTAGTTGCGCCATAGCCCGCTAGCTGCGCCTGCGGGGCCAGGTCGAGGGTGGCCACATCACCGTGTTGATAAATCATTCCCACCGCCCAATCGAGACCGATCACCAGGTTGCGCACGCGCGTGGCGTGATGGCGCTCGAGGTACTCGGCCTCGCCGGTGACGGTGGATGTTGCGTTGGCGGTGAGCGAAAAATTGTAAGCGCGCAGCGGCGGCGGAAACATCGCTTCGGTCACGCCCATCAGCGACGATGCGCCCAACACCACGGTGTTGATCGGCTGCGTGTGATCAATCAGCCGATCGGCAAGCCGATGCGCCTTGAACGGCCGCGAATTCGTAACCGGCGGCGCATAGGTGACGCCATGGGTTGCCTGCTGCCATGCGCTGGCCTGAGTTACCGCTTCCGCGCTGCCCAGGCCGCGCTCGCCCAAGGCCAGGTTGAGCACCAGTATGATCAATAACGGCAAAGAAAAAAATGCAATAAAAACAGATAGATAGCGCTTGTGATGGGATTCTGGATGCACGGTATCAGAACTGAAAATAAAGAAACTCGGACTTCTTGTGCAGATTCACCACGATCACCAGAGCCAGTACTGCACATGGCGCTGCCAGCCAAGCCGCGGGCCGCCAGCACCACCAGTGTCGCGCATCACTCGCGGCAAACGCGCCCAGCACAGGTTGCGCGCGGCTCATGATTTGCTGCGTGTTGGGCGCGAACCACACCACCAGCAGCAGCAACACGATCCAGTAGCTCAGTCCCGCGGTAACCAATCCGCGTGTGTCCGTAAACGCCACGCCCTGCGCGGACAGCCACAATCCTGCGTCGCCCCACTTCGCCAGCCATTGATCGGGCAACGCGAAACCGTGGAGACCCGCCATGCCCCGCAACATCAGCCACGCAGTCGACATACTGTCCGCACGAAAAATCACCCAGCCCACCACCACCGCGATAAAGGTAAGGCCGCACCCCAGCGCGCGGCCCCACGCCGTAGCCTGCGGCGCGTATCCCAAGGTGCGCCGCAAGGCGATCCAGCCGTGGTTGACGCACAGATACACGCCGTGCAACGCGCCCCACAGCACAAACGTCCAGCCTGCGCCATGCCACAGCCCGCCCAGCAGCATGGTGACCAGCACGTTGATATAACGCCGCGCGGGCCCTTTGCGATTGCCGCCCAACGGCACATACAGATAGTCACGCAAAAATCGCGACAGCGTGATGTGCCAACGGCGCCAGAACTCAATGATGTTTACCGCCTGGTACGGTGAATAAAAATTAGCCGGCAATTTCACCCCAAACAGCAGCGACAAGCCCACGGCCATGTCGGAGTACCCTGAAAAATCAAAGTACAACTGAAAGGTGTACGCCAGCGCGCCGCTCCATGCTTCGAGAAATGTCAGCGCGGCGCCGCCACGCGCGGCGTCGAATATGGGCACAACATACACACCCACGCCATCGGCGATCAGCACTTTCTTGGCCAGCCCCAGCACCAGCAAGGTCGCGCCCGCAGCCAGCTTGCCCGCGTCGGGATGGTAAATCTCACGCCGCGCAAATTGCGGCATCATTTCCGCGTGGTGCAATATCGGCCCGGCGATGAGGTGCGGAAAATAGCTGACGAACAGGGCGTAATGCACGAAGCTGTATTCGCGCGCCTTGCCTTGATAGGCGTCCACCAGGAAAGCAATCTGGGTAAAGGTGAAAAACGAAATGCCCAAAGGCAGAATAATTTCGCCCAAACTGAAGTGCGTTTGCAATGCGCCATTCAGATTGTCGATAAAAAAATTGGCGTACTTGTAGTAGCCCAGCAAAGCGAGATCAGCCGCCAGCGCGAGCAGCAACAGTTTGCGTGAGCGCGTCTGCACGATGGCGAGGCCGATGCGATAGTTGAACACCATCGATAACACCAGCAGCCCCACATACGCGGGGTTCCACCAGCCATAAAAAAATAAAGAGGCGAGGGTGAGCCAGGCCGCTGCAGCCATCGGACTGCGCCGCCCCAGCACAAAAAATCCTGCCAGGGTCAGCGGCAGAAACAAAAAAATGAAAGGCAGTGAATTAAAAAGCATGGGTGCCCGCGCGCTGACGGCTACGCGCCTGGCCACGCGTTGCAGGCAGCAATCACTGCTTGCACCTGTGTCTCGCTCATCACCGGGCTGATCGGCAAACTCAGCACTTCGCGGTGGATGGCTTCGGTCACCGGATAGGCGCGGCCATGCCATTCGCGATATGCCTGCTGCTGATGCGGCGGCAGTGGATAGTGTATCAGCGTGTCCACAGCGCAATCCTGCAGATGCTTTTGCAATGCATCCCGTGCAGGGCTGCGCACTACAAACACATGCCACACCGGTTCGTTGTTCGCGCCCACCACCGGCAGGGTGATTTGCGGCTGGCGAATTTCACTCAAATAACGGCCGGCGATTTCACGCCGGCGTTGATTGTCGGCATCCACGCGCGCGAGCTTCACGCGCAGCAATGCGGCCTGCAATTCGTCCAGCCGGCTGTTCACTCCCTTGTGCAGATTCTCATACTTGCGCTGCGAGCCGTAGTTGCGCAAGGCGCGCAAGGTGTCAGCGAGCGCATCGTCGTTAGTAGTTACCGCGCCGCCATCACCCAGCGCGCCGAGATTCTTGCTGGGGAAAAAACTATGCCCGGCGGCATCGCCCAGTGCGCCCGCGCGCACACCCGCATGGCGCGCGCCGTGCGCCTGCGCGCAATCTTCGAGCACACTGAGACCGTGGCGCCGGGCCAACGCGTTGATCGCGCTCATGTCCGCGGTTTGACCATACAGATGCACCGGCAAAATCGCGCGCGTACGCGCACTTAAATGCGCCTCGATCTGGCTCGCATCGAGATTACAGGTTGCCGCTTCAGGCTCGACCAGCACCGGCGTCAGTGCATTTTCGGTAATCGCCAGAATGGTCGCGATATAGGTGTTTGCCGGCACTATGACTTCATCACCTGTTGCCAGTACCCCCAGTTCACGCCACGCACGCAATGTCAGCGTCAGCGCGTCGAGGCCATTGCCGACACCCACGCAATGGCGCGTGCCGCAGTACGCCGCATACTCGCGCTCAAACGCATCCAGCTCTTTTCCCATCACGTACCAGCCGCTGTCGAGCACGCGGGTGAACGCCGCGATCAGCGCGTCGCGGTCACGTGCGTTGATGCCGAGCAGGTCAAGAAACGGGATCATGTATTACTTTCACCGGTGTGGGCAGCAGCGCGGCATGGCGCTTAAACGATGCTTCGACCGGCCGGCGCTGGGTTGCGTAAAGATAATCCGCCGCTGTTTCCCCCGTGCGCACGCCGCCAAAGCGCTGCATGAAGCGCCACACCGAGCGATTGGCCTTGCGCACCGCGAAATACGAGCGGTTAAAGCCCAAAGTATCCAGCGCATAATGATAAACAATCAGCAGCGACTCCACGGCGTGCGTGACCGGCACGCCATCTTTCATCACCCAACTGCCAAAACAAAAACTGTCGTCGAAGGGCTGGTAGATGCGAACAGTGCCGACTTTCGCCCCGGATTTTTCTTCGACGACAAAATAGGCCTGATCCGCAGTGTGTGCATACTGAGCGAGCCAGGTAACTTGGTGGGCAATTTCGGTGCTGGTGGGCGAAAGGTAGCGGTGCTTTTTAGGATCGGTGCGCAGTTGCACGATGAACGCCGCATCCTCCACACCGGCATTGCGCAGAATAAGTTGATGGCCCACCAGTTGCTGTGCTTTCTGAATCTTCGGAACAGAGGCCATGGCTACACTGCCGCGCGCGCTCAAGACGCGGTCCTGGTCAGCGCCTTGAACGCCGCGTAATCCCGAATGTAATCGGCGACGTCATAGCAGCCGTCGGCCAGCACCAGCAATACACAGCCGGCTGAAAAATCATACATTTCGTGCCACACCATGGGATCGATATAGAGACCACGGTCGTTGTGCGCCAGCATCAGGTCTTCGCGACGCTTACCATCGTCGAGCAGCACCTTGCAGCTTCCGCTCACACACACCATCAGTTGCTTGAGCGTGTGATGCGCGTGTTTACCGCGGCGCACACCCGCGCGCGTGCCGAAAATATAGTAGGCGCGCTGAATCGCGAAAGGGATATTTTTTTGCCCTTCGATGGCGACCAGCCAGCCCAGATCATCGCCTTTGACCTCGAATTCGGCGTAGCGGGCCAACATCAGGCGTGGCCCTCTTTGCGCGTGTGCAGCCCGTCCAGACACCAGCGCGAACCGAGGTAATTTACCGGCAGCATGATCAGCACCGTGGCGAATATCGCGATGCGCGAATGCCAGCCCAGGTAATCGATCAACGCCGTGTTGACCCCACTGCCCGCCGCACCGGCAACAAGGTAAAACGCAGCAAATAGCATGAATCCGCGTGACGACATGCTACTGCCGAACACGTGCCGCGCATATAGATAGTAGGCGGCAACCACGCCCGCTGCATAGGAAATTACGTAGGCCGGCAAATGCCCCATGAAGAACAATGCGGCCTGATAAATCAGCAATGAGATCAGTGTATTGAGCGCGCCTGCCCCGGCAAATCGCGCGTAGCGCAGGGCGCTATTCATGGCGCGGGCCGTCAGCCGCCGGGTACTGCATGCGCTCGCGCACCAGTCCCAATGGCCGCCGTTTGGTGTTCTCGTAGGCGCGCCACACATAACTCCCGACAATGCCCAGGCCCAACAGGATCAGTGAAGCCGAAAACAACAGGGTCACCATGATGGCGGTGTATCCCGGCACCGCCACCAGATTCATCAAGCGCGCCACCAGCAGCGCTGCGCCCAGCAGCATGAATCCGACAGTGCCGGCAAAACCGATAATCATCAACAGCGTAATTGGAATAGCCGTGAACGAAAAAATACTGTCGAGCAGGTAGGCCGCCTTCTTGCGCCAGGTCCAGCCGCTGCTGCCGTATTTGCGGGCGCGCCGCTGATAGGGCACCTGCGCGCGCGGGAATCCGATCCAGAACAATTGCGCGATCAGCGAGCTGTGGGCTTCATCGAGCTGCAGCAGCGCATCACGCGCGCGGCGCGATACGGCGAACACATCCACACCGGATGCGGGTATTTCGGGTTGCACCAGAAACCGGTACAGCCGCCAGAAGAGGCGCGCGGAGAGCTGGCTCGCCACCGGATCGTCGCGTCCGCTGCGGGTGCCGATCGCCACATCGTGCCCTTGCGCGAGGCTTTTGAAAAACTCGACCATCAGTTCCGGCGGCTCCTGCAAATCCGCGGCCATCACCGCAATGAATTCGCCGCGCGCCGCCGCCAGCCCCGTGCGTACCGCCGTGAACGAGCCGAAATTGCGCGATAAGGCTATCAACTGCGTCGCCACCGTAAACGCCGGCAGAAGCTCACACAGCCAGGCTTCGGAATGATCCGGGCTGCCATCAATCACAAAAACCGCTTCCAGTTCACCCACAGTTTGATCCGCAATCTGACGCACCGCCTGCAGCACTTCCGGCAGGAATTCCTGGTTGCGGTAGATCGGAATAATCAGGGTGTGGCTGATGGGCATGGGCTACCGGGGCGTCTAAAGCTGATCGCGGTAATCAGTTGCAGGTGTTTGATTATACGGGATAATCCTAGAAACGGTAGTTGGACGGGGTGGAGCGTGCGGTTTTGGGGGTGCAGGGCAAGGCGCAGCGACGCGGAATGGTTGTTCCATTCCAAGGAGTTGCAACGCAGCCATGCGCCGCCAGAACCGTGCGATCCGCCCCGTAGCGCTGTCACCAAACGGGTGATCGTTGATAGCATGAAAAACTATAAGGCCATCAAGAGGTTGGTAGCATCGCGAGCGGTCAACTGCCGTTTCTAGGATAATTCTTGTGGCGATGTTTTGCCGCCGGAGCAGGCCTTCATCACACCACGGCATCCCGCTGCACGCCACGGCGCACCAGCCGCGCCGGGTTTCCGCTGAGCACGCAATTCGGATCATTGAATTCGCCACGCACCACCGCTCCTGCGCCCATCACCGTGCGCGCCGCAAGGCGCGTGTCTTTCGCGATGATTGCACCAAAGCCCACCCACGCACGCTCGCCGATAATGATCGCGGCAGGTGGATTGATGCCGTTATTTTCGGCGTCGCGCAGCGCATGATAATCGTTGTCGACTATCGTCGCATCCCACGAGATCAGGGTGTCACGGCCTATCACGATTTGTTTGGCGCAGAACAAGGATACGCGGGCATTCATGTGGACATGGTCGCCGATGTCGAGCGCGCCGCTGCACACGATGCTGGCGCCCGGCCCGATGTGCACATCAGCGCCGAAACGCACCACGCCTTCCACGCGCCACACGCCGCGCCGGCCGCCATCGGGAAACACATCTACGTCAGCCGGACCCAGACGCACCGTGCCGAATTCATATTGCGCCAGTTCGACACGGCCACCCAGGCGCACCAGCGTCATGCGATGCGACACCAGCACCGGCAGCCTGCACGCCTGCGCGAATGGAAAATATCGAAAATTGAAAATCAGCGTCTTGGGCAGACCCAGCAGTAGCCGCCACGCTTTGCCTGCCTCACGCAGCAGCATCGCGCACCTGCGTGCTCACTTGCGTGCCCACCTGCGTGCTCACCTGCCCGGAGAACTGTATCTGATAAAGCTTCGCGTAGGTGCGCCCCTGGGCAAGCAGCTCACGATGTGTGCCTATCTCAACAATGCTTCCTTGGTCCAACACCACGATACGATCGGCGTTTTCGACGGTGGACAAGCGATGCGCAATCACCAGCGTGGTGCGGCCCTGCATCAAGGTTTCGAGGGCGGCTTGCACATGGCGCTCGGATTCGGAATCGAGCGCAGAGGTGGCTTCGTCGAGCACCAGCAGCGGCGCATTTTTCAGCAGTGCACGCGCGATGGCGAGGCGCTGGCGTTGCCCGCCTGAAAGTTTGACGCCATTTTCACCGACGATGGTGGCGTAGCCCTGCGGCATCTGGCGGATGAATTCGCTGGCGTGTGCCGCATCGGCGGCGGCTTGAATCTGCGCCTCGGTAGCCCCGTTCATCGCGCCATAGGCGATGTTCGCCGCCACCGTATCGTTGAACAGCACCACATCCTGACTCACCAGCGCGATGTTGGCGCGCAGGCTCGCGAGTTTTATGTCAGCCAGGTCGTGACCGTCGAGCGTGATGCGCCCCGACGTGGGGCGGTAAAAGCACGGTACCAGATTGGCCACCGTGGATTTGCCCGCACCCGAAGCACCCACCAGCGCCACGGTTTCGCCCGGCTTGATGTGCAGATTGATGTTATCCAGCGCCTGCTGCTCCGCACCCTCGTAACGTAAGCCTATGTGTTCAAACACCAGTTCTCCGCGTGCGCGTGCAATGTTCAAACTGCCCGTGTCACGCTCGCCGGACTGATCCAGCAGCGCAAACACGCTTTCAGCCGCCGCCAGCCCGCGTTGCAGCGGTTCGTTCACGCTGGTGACGCGCTTTAACGGCGCGGTCAGCATCAACATCGCGGCAAGAAACGACACAAAGCTGCCGACGGTAATCGAAGCATCGCGTGTAGCAAAAAATATCATCGCTGCCAGCGCGCTGGCTGCAACCAACTGCACAAAGGGAACACTGGCGGCGGCGGCGGCGGCCTGCTTCATCAAAAAGCGCCGCACGCGATTGGTTTGCTGCCCAAAGCGCCCGGTTTCGTAGGCCTGCCCGCCATAAAGCTTGACGATTTTGTGCCCCTCGATGGCTTCCTGAATCACCTGTGTCACCTCGCCCATGGCATTTTGCACATCACGGCTGGTGTTACGCAGCCGTATGCTGACCAGGCGCACAATCAAAATAATCAACGGCGTCATCAACAGCGAAAGCAGGGTGAGCTGCCAGTTAAGCCAGAACATCCAGCTTAACAAACCGATAATCGCCACCCCGTCCTTGAATATCGCCACCAGCACGCTGGTGGCGGCGGCAGTCACCTGGGTCACATCAAACGTCAGTTTGGAAATCAGGTTGCCCGAAGCCTGATCGTCGTAATACGGCGTCGGCAACTCCAGCAGGCGCGCGAACATCTGCGCGCGCAAATCCATCACCAGCCGGTTGCCCACCCACGCCATGCAATATGACGCCGCGTATCCGGCGAGCCCGCGCACCACAAACAGCGCGATAATAATTAGCGGCATCCAGCGTATCGCCGCGGCATCGCGCTCGACGAACACGCCATCGAACAGCGGTTTCATGATCGCCGGCAGCGCAACTTCCGTCAGCGCGACCAGAATCGCGCCGACAATCGCCACCACGAACACGTGACGATAGGGCGCGACGTAACGCAGCAGGCGCAGGTATAACTCGGAACTGGATACCGCTCGCGTTGAAGATTTCACCGCCGAACCATAACAAAATACTAATTTTAATTCAAGAACTTAGCATTCTTTCGTAGTCAACAAACTTCATCCGTCGCATTGACCCTCGCATTACGTTACGGCAACGGATAAGCGATGCTATAGACGATTCGCAACCGTAATTTTCGATCATAAGTGCCACGCGCCATCATGCACGCCCATGTGCGAGCACTTGTTATTGTGGTAACGTACCTACATTTCCCAAAAACAGCTTTAGAAACGATAGGTAGGCCATGACCATCACGACCCTTTCAAGCCGTCAGTTCAACCAGGACGCCAGTAAGGCCAAGAAAGCTGCAAAGATTGGCCCGGTGTTCATCACGGATCGCGGCAAACCGGCCCACGTCCTGCTGACGTTTACCGAATACAAAAAAATCACGGGCGGGCGCACGAAGATCGCCGATCTGCTAGCGATGCCGGGCATTGAAGACGTTGACTTTGCTACACCGCAATTACGCGACCTGGCACAGGCGGCAGCGCTTTCTTGATGTACTTGCTCGATACCAATGTCGTGTCCGAGTTGCGCAAGATACGTCTTGGCAAAGCGGATAGTTCCGTTGCGGATTGGGCCGACAGCGTCGATGCCACTGATTTGTATCTATCGGCAATTACGATTCAGGAATTGGAGATCGGCGTATTGCTGGTCGAACGGCGCGATCCGGCGCAGGGCGCGATATTTCGGGCTTGGCTTAATGCCCATGTTTTGCCGGCCTTCACTGGCCGCATTTTGCCCGTCGATACGGCGGTTGTGCTGCGTAGTGCACGGCTTCATGTGCCAGATCTGCGCCCGATTCGTGACGGGCTAATTGCTGCGACGGCGCTGGTACATGGCATGACCATCGTTACCCGCAACGTTGCCGATTTTGAGCCTACCGGCGTTCCCACATTAAACCCCTGGCGCCGTTTGTGAGCACAAGTATTTTTCTCTACGTCGTGCTTTAGCAGGTCGGAACCACTGCGCCCTTCAACAAGCTCAGAGCCTGCCCCGGACTCGATCCGGGGACAGCCGTTCCGGCCTGCATCATGCCGCGTTAGCGAAACGCATACCCCACATTGATCGTGGCATTACGCTCCGGCAATGGATAAACGTTGTATCGATCCGCCACAAACTGGCTGCGCACGGCGTAGTTGTAATAACTTTTGCCGAACAGATTATTCACTGCGCCGCCGATGGTCCACGGCCCGTTGCGATACAGCAGCTTTAAATCAACCACGGTGTAGGCGGGGATTTTCGTGCCCAGCGTGTTGCCTTCATCGTTGTCCATAAATTGCGTACTGACATGATTGGCGACGGCGCTCAAGCGTGTGTTCGCGTTTATGGCCCACGCCGCGTTGACCGACAGTTTGTTGCGCGGCACCAGCGGCACCGTTCTGCCGGCGAGTTGCACGTTCAGTTGCGAGAACGCGCTGCCCGGCAACACGCCTTCGCGGAATTTGGCGTCGATGTAACTGTACGCAGCGCCCACTGTGACAGACGGCAACGCCTGCCATTGCCCGTCCAGTTCCAGCCCGCGACGGCGAGACGGCGGCAAATTGGTGTTGCCGATGCCGGTGCTGAATGCATCAAGGTGAATTTCATCGCGCACCTCCATCGTGAACAGCGAAGCGCGCAGCCGCCCGCCGCTACCGCGTGTCGCAAAGCCCAGTTCGTGCGTGCGTGTTTTTTGCGGGCGCAAAAACTGAAACTGATTGGTAAAAGCGGGAGAGGTTTCGTAAATTTCATCGACATTGGCAAAGCGGAAACTGCTGCCGGTCTTTGCGCTGAGTGACGTTTGCGCGGCAAGTTGGTAGCGCACACCGAGTTCGTATGCCCGGCCAACTTCCTTTTGCGATCCCGCAGGCGCACCCGATCCAAACGCGCCACCGGGCGCGGTGGCGTCATAGCGGTCGATGGCATCGATACTGAGCCGTTCATGACGCGCCCCGGCCGTAAGTGCAATGCGTTCGGTAAGTTGCAGCGTATCCTGCGCGTAGACGGCGATGTTGTGTTGCGCCGCCTCAATGGTGTTGGCCGGGCGGCTGATGTTGCCGGGGGCATTGGCGATGAGCAGCCGGTAATCCCAGCGATACCAGTCGATGCCGGTCACCAACGCGTTGGCATGTCCCGCCAGCGGCAGGGTAATCTTCACTCGGGGTGTCAACGACCACACATTGACATCGGTCGCGCGGTAGTTGGGAAAGCCGCCAAAGTCAAAATACGAGGTTTGCGCTTTGCCGCGCCAGCCGCCGCTTAAATTTACTTCGCCAAAACCGGTGGTGATGCGCCAATCGAGAACGGCACGGTCGCCATCGCGGGTGGCGTAGTCGAGTGGTGTTTGCGCACCACGTCTGTCGGTGACGAATTGATTCACGCCGGCGCTCGGCTGTATCTGGCGCGCGCCAGGCAGGCGTATGCCTTGCCGGTCTGCTGCAAGTTTGAAAGTCAGCTCCCCTGCGCTCGTGATCCAGTAAACATCCGCCAGCAGATTGCTCTGGCGGTTATGGTTGTTATCGCGATAACCGCCGGATTGCAGGTTGCCCGCCTGCAGATTAAAACCCGCGTTGGCGCCGGCATAGGTGCCGGAAAGTTGCACCTCGTGTGTGTCGTAGGCGCCGTAGCGCGCGTCAAGTGTCACGCCGCTGTTGCGCGCCGCCGCCGTGCGCGTGATGATGTTGATCACACCCGCCGTCGCACCGTCGCCGTACAGTACCGCGCCGCTGCCGCGCACGATTTCAATACGATCAATCGCCGCCAGCGGTACGGTAGACCATTGCACACCCGACAAATCAATGTCGGTTACGCGCCGGCCATCGACGAGTATCAGCGTGTTTTGCGAGCCGCTGGCGCCGAAGCCGCGCATATCAACCGTGGTGCTGGCGGCGTTATTGCCGAATAAATCGCTCACGTTGATGCCCGCTTGTTGCGCCAGTAAATCGGGCACGGTTTTAGCGGCGCTGTTGCGGATGTCTTCGGTAGTGATCACCGTGACGCCCGGCAACGACAGGCTGGTTGTATCCGGAAAACGTGTGGTGGTAACTATAACCGGCGGCCCGACGGCGACCGAAGGTTCGGCGGCATGCGCCGCCGGTGTTGAAGCGATAGCCGCAGCAATTGCTGCGGCAAGCGTTGTAGTGCTTTTCATAAGTTCCCCAAATGGTTGTGCGCGCCCGCCGCGCGCTAAAGCGCATCGGAAAACACCATGGGGAATTGACGATAGACAAAAGAGTGCCGCGATCACATGGATCAGGCACACCGCATCCCCGCGGCATTTCCATCCTTCGACAGGGGCCGGTATACGGGCTCATGAACTAAACGTGCCGCCTTCCCATGAGTTTTATTTCGCGCACTCACAGTGGCTTGCTGGCACATCGTCGCAGCGTAGCGTGCGCGCTGCGTTCACTTACCGTTGCGGGGGCAGCATCGGCTTTGAGATTGTAAGTATTTGTTTTTAAATACTTTTCTCGCACCGGTTTCCCGTTTAACCGCCTCTCTTTGGGGATCGGCGGCACCCTCTACCGTGTACGCGCAACGTTCGCTGACGGTAAGCGTGTTGCACGGACGGCCCAATGTTAGCACGCACTTTGGCTAACAAGCAGCGCCGCACACAACTGCCAAATCACATTCACTTTTCACGCTTAGTAGTTGACTTGATGGATTTTTTACAACTATAGTGCGCGCTATGGAAGCGGAACTGCAATCACTCGAGGACAAGTTGGCACTGCTGGTAAAGCTGAGCCAACAGTTGCGCCTGGAAAACCACCAATTGCGCCAGGATGTCGTCACCGCGCTTGATGCCAATCGCCGGCTCGAAAACAAAATCGGCGGCGCCACCGCGCGCCTCGAAGCGCTGCTGCAACAAATTCCCGAAGACGCAACCTGAGCGCGGCATGAGCGAAGCCAAGGGTATGAAAGACGCCAAGGGCCTGCAGATCTCCATCATGGGGCGTAATTTTCGCGTCGCCTGCAAGGATGAAGAACAGACCGGCCTGCTCGAAGCCGTCGATTACCTGAACCGCCGCATGCAGGACATTCGCGACCAAGGCAAGATTGTGGGGCTTGAACGCATCGCCATCATGGCCGCGCTCAACATCACCCATGAATTTCTCGGCGCCAAGGTGGGCGGTGATTTTGACATCGCCGGCTTCAAGCGTAGAATGGTCGGCATGGAAGCGGTGATCGATCAGGCGCTGTCGGAACAGAGCAAATTGTTCTAAAGCGTGATCGTTTCTGCCGCCCGGAAATTCCCCTGCGGTGTTCGTTAAGGCCTTAATTTCTTTGAGCCAATAAGTGGTATACGGTTGCTGACCCTAGTGATACCGGTGTGAGCGTCCCACGCGGACGAACCTGAAGGAATCCGGAAGGCGACCCCTTGAACCTTTGGTTCAAGAAACGGGCCTGACGGCACAGGCGGGGGAACCTTATGTAGAAAATGCGGCTTGGCCGCATTTTTTTTGGGGACAAGCATGCGTTACTGGTTGATGAAAAGCGAGCCGGATGCCTACAGCATCGACCAACTCGCTAAAGACAAAACTGCCCCATGGACCGGCGTGCGCAACTATCAGGCGCGCAACTTCATGCGCGATCAGATGACCAAGGGCGACAAGGTGCTGTTCTATCATTCGAGTTGCGAGCAGCCCGGCATAGTCGGCATCGCTGAGGTTTGCAAACTCGCCTACCCCGACGAAACGCAGTTTGATCGCAAGAGCAAATACTACGACCAAAAATCCACGCGCGACAATCCGCGCTGGCTGCATGTAGACGTAAAGTTCGTCAGGAAAACCCGGCTCATCAGCCTGCCCGAACTGCGCGAAAACAAGGCGCTCGCCAGCCTGCGCATACTGGCTCGCGGCAACCGGTTGTCGATTACCCCGGTCGATCCGGCGGAGTGGGAAACGATTTTGAATCTGCTGTAGAGAAAACCCCATGCCACCCATCAAAACCATCGATACCCACGCGCACTACTTCCCGCAATCCTACATCGACCTCATCGCCCAATACGGCAAACGTTGCGGCGCCACGGTAACGGTGGACGACAAGGGCGTGACATTTATTCAGGTGGGTCTGTCGCTGCGCACCGGCCCCATCACGCGCACGTTTATCGATCTCGACGAACGCCTGAAAATCATGGACAGCCAGGGCGTGGGCATGCACGCGCTGTCGCTCACGCAACCGATGGTGTATTGGGCCGACGATGATTTGGGCATGCAACTGTGCGTGGCGTTTAACGATGCGCTCAGCGCCGCACACCTGGCACAGCCGGATCGTTTGATCGGCTTTGCCTGCCTGCCAATGCAAAACCCGACGCTCGCGGCACAGGAACTCGAGCGCGCGGCAAAATTGCCCGGCATCAAGGGCATGTACATGGCCACGGCGGTGCGCGATCGCGAACTTTCCGACCGCAGCTTTTTTCCGGTGTACGAACGCTGTGAAGCGCTGGGGCTGCCGATATTTTTGCATCCGATGATGATCAACAACGAGCGGCTGAAACAGTTCTACCTGATCAACCTGTGTGGCAATCCGTTCGACACCGCTATCGCCGCCTCGCACCTGATTTTCGGCGGTGTGCTCGACGCCTTTCCCAAACTCGAAATCAGCCTGCCGCACGGCGGCGGCGTGCTGCCCATCCTGCGCGGCCGCTTGGACCGTGGTTTTGACCTGCGCCTGGA
>CAMBCF010000009.1 GCA_945864585.1 Bordetella parapertussis
GCCCGCCTTGGGGCGGGACAAGGGAACACTTGAAGCGGAGCAGAGGGTGGGGGTGAGGGTAGGGGCGCGCCGCATCCCCTCACCCTAGCCCTCTCCCCGCGAGCGGGGCGAGGGGATCGCGGAGTGGAGATGTGTAGATACCGATGCCCGGGGGGAGAGGGAGCAAACCTCTTGCTTCGACTGTTCCTGACACGAGCGTGGCGCCGGATTGCGATTGCACGGTGACCGTGCCGCCGCTTTTGCCGTTGGCGCTGGTGGTGCTGCCGGATGTGAGTGTTACATCGCCGCCGGCCTTGAGCACAATGCGCCCGCCTTCGTCGCGCGTGAGCGCGTTAGCGCGAATATCACCGCTGTGTCTGATGGTGCCCGCAAACACCCCCACAGCACCACCGTCGGCCAAAAGCTTGCCGACGTTAACCACCGCGTCTGTTGGAGCTTGCAACTCAAACTGCACGCCTTCGTGTTCAAGGCTTGCAATGGTGAGTTTTTGTCCGGCAGCGAGTATCAATTCACCACCCGGCGTTTGAATTAAACCGCTGTTTTCAATGCGCGGCGCGACGAGTAATACATTGCCGCCGTAGGAGGTGCGTATCCAGCCTTGATTGATAATAGTACCTGACGTTGCATCCCCCGAAAAACGCAGTTTGCCGGCGAGAAAATCCGCGTTCTGCATGTTGAGTGCGGAACCCACAAATCCCGCGGTGTCGATCATGGCGTTGGGGCCGATGATGGTGCCCGCCGGGTTGATCAAAAATACGCGCCCGTTCGATGTGAGTTGCCCTTGTATCGATGAAATGTCCTGACCGACTACACGGTTGAGTATCGCGCTGGAGGACGATTGCTGTATAAAGCGCGTTGCTTCTCCCGCGCCGATGGAAAAGCCCTGCCAGTTGATGATGGCGCCGGGGGAGTTGGTGACGTTAAGCGTGGCAGCGTTGGGCCGCGCCATGCTGACCGTGCCGTTGACCACTTGCGCACCCGTCGGGTTGGCCAGCACAGGCTGCGATTGAAACAGCAGCGACACCGCCATCGCTATCGCGCCTTGTGTGAATAATTGTTTCCTTGTGGGCTTCATGGAAAGCTCTCGATTCACAGTTTGATTGAGTTGCAGCGGCACGCACCGGATACCGCAAAAAATATTACCAGATTCCCACTATGCGTATCAGGCTTTTTCTGGCCCTGCGCGGATTGCGCATCAAAATCGGCAATGAATGTAACTCATTGTTTTTAAACAATATTTAAATTCAGTAACACGTAGGGCGCAATCCCTATTGCGCCGCATGCCTATCGACATCACAAGCCGGCGCAATGGGACAAGGGAACACTTGAAGCGAAGCATTGCGCCCGAATGCTGGCATCGCCCATTGCACAACCGAGTCAGATTCGCGCCGGCGGTTGATTTAACTGCGCCAACGCAAGATCGAGGCTCGCGCGATAGTGTTTTTGCGCGGCCTCTGGGTCGGCCAGCTGCTCGTGCAGTTGCGCGCACGCCAGATGCGCCTGGTAGGTCGGCTCAACCGAAATGCTGGCGTCAAGATAGTTGCGCGCCTTGCCCCACAATTTTTCGCGCGCGCACAAGCGGCCCAGGGTCAGCAACAACGCGGCGTCGCCGGGTTGTGCTGCGAGCCAGCGTTCGGCGCGTTCGATTTGGCGCACTGCACCGCCATCATCACTGGCGCAATCGGCGTAGTGCGCGGCCAGCGCGCTGTCCCAGCTCTGATCCAGGCTGCGTTCGATAATTTCAGCGGCGCGCGCGCCTGCTTGCAACGCGATGTACCCCTCGGCCGCGGCACGCGCCACGCGTGGTTCGCGCCGTTGCGCGTCGGGCACTTTGCGCCATGCGTCATCCAGTGTCGCGAGATCGCTGGCGCATCGCGCGAGGTGTAGCGCAAGCGCGGCGCGGCGCAATTCGCCCGCCTGTGTGGCATCGTAGAGCCTGCGCTTTTCGAGCTGATCGATCACGGTGAGTGACTTTTCCCAGTCCTTGGTGAGTTGCAGCGCCTGCAATTCCAGCCGCAGCCCGGCGGTGTGTTTTTGCGGCTGTGCCTGCAAAACGGCGAGCGCGTCGGCCGCGCGCCGGTCCTGCAACAGCAGATCGGCTTGGGTGATGACTTTCAGCATGTCGCCTTCGGATAGATGCACCGCACCCTGCGCAAGATAGGCATCGCGGCGATCGAACGCGCGTAATGCGTGCGCGGCGCGCGCGGCTAGCATCGCGGCGAGACCCGGCTGCTCACCCAAATCAATAGCCGTCGCGGCGGCTTTTTCCGCGCGCGCGTAGCGCCCCGAAAAAAATTCGTGCAGCGCATCGGTCAATGCCGTGTGCGCCTGACGCAGGCGGCGCGCTTCGCGATATTCACGCACCTCGCGCGGCATTGCCACCATTGCCGAGATAAGTCGCGTTGCCACGTGCGCCAGTGCGAACACCGCAATCAACAGCACGATCATCAACACCAGTGACAGCTCAATGCGGTACGGCGGCAACACAATCTGCACATAGCCCGCACTCGAGCGCACCGCCGCCGCCACCAGGCCCACGGCAACAGCGATCGCCGCGATCACCCACAGCAGGGTTTTCATGAGATCGAGTTATGCCGTAGCGGGGTCATAAAAAATACTTTAACAACAGGGGGTTACTGCTTGACGCGCGGCGCGGCCTGCGCTGCGGTGCGCAACGCGCCGAGTGTCGCCGACAAATCCGGCAACTCCATCGTCACCTCGGAGCTTTGCAAACTGGCGAGCGCCGACGCCGCCAGCGCCACCGCTTTGTCACGCGCATCAAAGTAGCGCGACAACCATGCGCGCGCGGCCGCAAGATCGCCGCGATACGTCGCCTGATCGCGTGTCAGCAACGCCACGCGCGCAGTGAGCAGGCGCAGCTTTAAATTCTCGCGCAGAAAAAACGCCTGCGCGGGCGCCAGCAACGGCACGTCGGCATTCTCAATACGTTGCACGCGCACCATCTGCCGCAGGTCGGTCCACACCTCGCGCCAGAAACGCGACCACGCGGCGTCGCTATGCGCCCCGCCGGCGGCGGGCATGGTGACAACCTCAGGCGCCGGACGGGTTTCGGCGGCGAGCGGCAGTTTGTCCAGCGCCGCGATCACGCTATCGATGCGCATGGCGAGCCCCGTGGTATCGACGAAGGGCGCGGCGTTCAGGCGTGCGATGTCTTCGTTGATGGCTTTGCGCAAGGCCAGCAACGGCGGACGATTCATGTATTGCAGGCGTGCATCCGCGGCTTGCAGCGCGATCAAGGCGGCGCGCACGTTGCCCGCTAATTGCAGTTGCTGACTCGCCAGCAACAGGGTTTGCTCGATCTCGGCAAACGCCCATTCGTCGCGATTGCGCGACAGCTCCTGATACAGCGCTTCGAGCGCGATCTGCTGGCTTTGCGATTCGGCCAGCTTGCCTTCGAGTACGCCGATCTTGACCGACGCTTCGCGCGTGGCTTCGCGCAACTGCTCGCCGGTGAGGCGGCTGGTTTTGGTTTGTGTGTCCACCTCGGCCAGACGTCTGGCAAGCTCCTGCCGCAAGCCGTCGATATCCTGCCGGTTGCTGTAAACCTGCCACGCGGTAAGGCCCACAGCCGCCACCGCAATCACCGCAACCGCCCACAGTCCCGCCGCGTACGCCCGCGCGCCCGCAGGGCGCGGCGTGCTACCGGCCGCAGGGGGCAGCGTGCTGCCGGCCGCGGCAAGCGGCGGCTCGTCGGGCGCGATGGGCGTTGCGGGCACGGGTGATTCGCTCATGGGAGTGAAAAGGTGCGGGCTAGACGCGGGTGAGTGGCAGTGAGCGTGAGTATGCGACGGCGGCCACGGCAAACTCAAGCGGAAACTTGCAGCGAACGAATCACCGCCGCCAGCAGCGCCTCATCGCCGGCGGCGGACTCCACCACGCGCGTCATGCCCAGCGCACGCGCCGCCTTTGCTATGCGCGCATGCGGCGCCGCAATCAGCGTATTGCGCAACAATGCCGTGCCCGGCGCGCCCAGCATCTCACACAAATTGCGTAAACCTTCGCTGCTGGTGACGATCACTGCCGCCACCGCATTGCGTGCCCAGGCTTGCAGCAGGGGTGCTGCGTCAAGCGCAGGTTTGGCGCGCCGGTAACAACTGACTGATTCGACGCGGGCGCCGCGCGCGGTCAGGGTTTGCGCCAGCAATTCACGGCCGCCGTCACCACGAAAAATCACCACGCGTTTTCCACGCACCTCCTGCATAAAGCCCGACGCGAGCAACGATTCGCTGTCGCTGTGTTCATGCGCCGGGGGCACAATGACATCGCGAATGCCAAAGCGTTCCAGCGCGCGCGCACCGCCCGGCCCGATGGCGGCACTACGCAAGTTCACCGCCAATGCGCGCTGCGCGGTGATGCGGGTCATGGCTTTTTCCACCGCGCTGGGACTGATGAATATCGCCAGATCAAATTCGCCCAGACGCGCGATGGCGTCATCGAGCGCGCGCGGGTCGGCGGGGTCGAGAATTTCAATCGCCGGAAAAAGTAACGGCACGCCGCCGGCCTCGCGCACCAGCGTGGCCAGCCGCTGCGATGCGCCGGCGGGGCGGGTGATCACGATATGGCGGTTGGCGAGCGGGTTGTTGTCCATGGGCTGAAAAAATTTTAACGTTATTTAAGCGCAGCCAAAATGTTATCCGCCCCCAGCGCTTTCAACTGCTGTGCCAGCGCGCGGCCCAGCGATTCAGCGTCCGCCGCCGCGCCTTCGATCTGCGCGCTGACCTGGCGCGTGCCGTCAGGCGCGCCGACGTAACCGCGCAGCCGCAGTCGCGTGCCGCTGATCTCGGCGTAACCCGCAAGCGGCACGTTGCAACTGCCCGCCAGCGCGCGCGATAACGCGCGTTCCGCATCGACACACTGCGCCGTGGCGTGATCATGCAGCGGCTTGAGCAGGGCCAGCAGATCGGCGCGCGTGCTGCGGCATTCAATCGCCAGCGCGCCCTGGCCCACGGCAGGCAGCATCTCGTCCGGGATGAGCACGGCGGTGATGCGTTGTTCGAGCGCCAAACGCTTGAGCCCCGCAGCGGCAAGAATAATCGCGTCGTAGTCACCGTCATCCAGCTTACGCAACCGCGTTTGCACATTGCCGCGCAGCGGTACGATTTTCAATCGCGGAAACTTCACTCGCAACTGGCTCTCACGGCGCAGACTCGAGGTGCCGACGCGCGCGCCGGCGGGCAGCGCGGATAACGATGCAAATTTATTTGATACCAGGGCGTCGCACGCATCCGCCCGCACCAGTATCGCGCCCAGCATAAAGCCCTCGGGCAAATGCATGGGCACATCTTTCAGCGAATGCACCGCGATGTCGGCGCGGCCGTCATTGATCGCCTCTTCGAGTTCTTTCACGAACAGGCCTTTGCCGCCAATTTTGGCAAGCGAGGCGTCCAGCTTGCGGTCGCCTTCGGTGGTCATGCCCAGTATGCTTAACGCCATGCGCGGATATAATCCGGCGAGCAGTGTTTGCACGTGCCGCGCCTGCCACAACGCCAGCACGGACTCGCGCGAGGCAATCACCAGGCGCACTGGCTCAGCGTCGAGAGCATGAGGTAACATATTGTTTTTAAATGATTATATTTGCGCAGCGAGGCGAGCAAGCACGCTGCTGATTCTAGCATGCGGGTTGGCGACCAGCGTTGTAATGGCGGCGCAAACGGTGCCGCTGCCACTGGTCAGCGACCTGGAGGCCGCCGCGAAAACCGCGCGCGAGCAGCGCGTGCCGCTGCTGGTGGCGTTCACCTTGAAACGCTGCCCCCATTGCAACACCGCGCGCCGCGACTACTGGACGCCGATGAACAGCAGTGAAAAATGGCGCGGCAAAATCATCATGCTCGAACTGGAACTCGACGGCGCGCCCGCGCTGCGCGACTTTGAAGGCAAGTCCACCACCGCGCGCGAATTCGCCCGGCGTTTTGGCGTACGCGGCGTGCCCACGGTGATCGTATTCGATGCGCAGGGCACGCCCGCCGCATCGCCGCTGGTGGGACTGGCAGCGGCTGATTTTTATGCGCTGTATCTGGAACGGGCAATTGAAGCAGGTGTCGCCCAAATGGGCGCGCCGCCGTAAGGGTATGCGCGGGTATAGGGTTGTAAATCAAAGGGGTAATGTCCATGAAGCAAATTATGCAAGCACTGATCACGCGCATCGCGCCGGCGCTGATGTTGTTGCTGACACTGGCGCCGGCTGCAACCGCGCAATCCGGCAAGCCCGGCAGCGGCCCGCAGCAAGGCTATTTCTTCGTCGGCGGGCGATACGTCAGCACCGCTGCAGGGCCGATGATGGAACGGCAGATGTACGTGGAATACCGCTTCCCCACGAAAGTTACGCAGCGTTATCCGATAATCATGATTCACGGCGCGGCGCAGACTGGCACCAATTTCACCGGCACGCCCGATGGCCGCAAAGGCTGGGCGGAATTTTTCGTAGAACGCGGCTATGCCGTTTATGTCATCGACCAGCCCACGCGCGGCCGCTCGCCGTGGCTGGATTCGGTCGGTTCGTTGACGCGTTTCCCCGCAAACCAGGTTGAGCAACGCTTCACCGCCGCCGCCAATTTTAATTTATGGCCGCAGGCGAAACTGCACACACAGTGGCCGGGTGAGGGCCCGTTGAAGGGCTTGCGCAGCGATCCTGTGTTCGACCAGTTTTATGCCTCACAGGTGCAATACATCGGCATCAACGCCATTGTCGAAGAACTCAATCGCGACGCAGGCTCGGCGCTGCTCGACAAGATCGGTCCTGCGATTGTGTTCACCCATTCGCAGACCGGCGCCATCGGCTGGGTAATCGCCAATGCGCGTCCCAAGCTGGTGCGCGCCATCGTCGCGGCGGAACCCACTGGGCCGCCGTTCGCGGGCGCCGTTTTCGGCACCGCCCGCGCGCGGCCCTATGGTTTGACAGAAACAGCACTCTCGTATGACCCGCCGATTACCCATCCATCGCAACTCAACGCAGTGCGCGAAGCGCAAGCCGACGGGCCAAATCTCGAGCGCTGCTACACGCAGGGTGAACCCGTACGCAAGCTGGCGAACCTGCAAAACATTCCGATTGTGATACTCGCCGCAGAATCCTCGTATCACGCGGTGTATGACCATTGCACCGCCAAGTATCTGGTGCAGGCCGGCGTGCCGGCGACGTTTGTGCGGCTGGAAGAAGTCGGCATACGCGGCAACGGGCATATGATGATGATCGAGAAAAATAATCTCGAAATCGCCGACTTTATCGACAAGTGGCTGGTTAAAACCGTCCGCTAGTTTAGAAATGTATTCAAGGAAAAAATGAAAATACTACTGTTATCACTGCTGTGCTGCTGCACCTTCGCGCAAGCGCAAACCACCGATGACCTGCTCAATGACGGCAACAACACCGAAAACGTCACCACCTACGGCATGGGTTATGACCACAAACGATACAGCCCGCTGCGGCAAATCAACACGGCCACCATCAAGCGGCTGGTGCCGGTGTGGAATACCACCCTCTCCAATATGCTGGGCGAGCAGGCGCAGCCGTTGGTTTACGAAGGTGTGATGTATGTGACCAATGCGGCATGGACGTTTGCCATCGATGTGGCGACCGGCAAACAACTCTGGCGCACGGCGGTGGATTACGATCCCGGCACGCCGCGCGTGGTGTGTTGCGGCGTCTCCAACAAGGGCGCGGCCATCTACAACGGCAAAGTATTGCGCACCACGCTGGATGCGTTTGTGGTGGCGCTCGACATGAAAACCGGCAAGCAGGTGTGGAAGGAAAAATTTGCCGAGTGGAAGGAAGGTTACTCCTCCATCGCCGCGCCGCTGCTCGCCAACGGCGTGCTGATCACCGGCATGTCGGGCGCCGAATTCGGGGTGCGCGGATTTCTCGACGGGTGGGATCCGGACACCGGCAAAAAACTGTGGCGCCGTTACACCGTACCGGGGCCGGGGGAAAAAGGCTACGAAACCTGGCCGCAGGATGGCGAAGCCTACAAACGCGGCGGCGCAACAACCTGGGTTACCGGTTCATACGATCCGCAACTCGACCTGACCTACTGGGGCACCGGCAACGCCGGCCCGTGGAATGCAAACTACCGCAAGGGCGACAGCCTCTACGCCGCGAGCGTGATCGCAGTGCGCCCAAAGACCGGTGAAATCGTCTGGCACTATCAGTTCACGCCGGATGACACCTACGACTACGACGGCGTTAACGAAAATGTCATCGCCGACATGCGCATCGATGGCGAAATGCGCAAGGTGATACTGCACGCGGACCGCAATGGATTTTTTTACGTCATCGACCGCGCCAACGGCAAACTGCTGCGCGGGTTTCCGTTCGGCAAGGTGAACTGGGCCACGCACATCGACATGAAAACCGGCCGCCCGGTCGAGACCGACATCCGCAAGCGTCTGCTCGCGGGCGAAGAAGTCGAACTGTGGCCCGCTTACGGCGTAAAAAACTGGGCGCCGATGGCATTCAACCCGAAGACCGGCATGGTGTATCTCAACACCATCAACCTGCCGCAGATGGTGAAGCATGTGCCGGTCGAGTACAAAGTTGGCGAGCGATTTACCGGCACGCAAGGCCGCATCTTCCCGCGTCCAGCGGGCGAAGACACCGAGGGCTATCACATGGCGATGGACCCGCTCACCGGCAAGATCAAGTGGCAGATCAAGCTCACGGATTTCGTCACGCAAGCCGGCATGCTCGCCACCGACGGTGGCCTGGTGTTCACCGGCAAAATGACCGGCGAGTTTGTCGCCATCGAAGAAGCCACCGGCAAAATACTGTGGCAGTTCCAGACCGGCTCCGGCGTCAATGCACCGGCCATAACCTACACCCACAAGGGCCGCCAATACATCACCGTGCTGTCGGGCATCGCCGGTGATTCGCGTGGGCGCAGAGCGGCGGCAAAAGTGCCGTCGGGCGGCTCGGTGTGGACGTTTGCGTTGCTGCCGGAGTAAGGCTGTAAGTTGGTTTGGTGTGTTGTGCGATTGAAAAGCGATCCGGGCGCTCGCGCAGGTGTGGACATTGAATCCCCCTGAGAGCCGCCGAGCAGCGCAGCGAAAACTGGAGGGGTCGGCGAGGACTGTCTGAGTGCTCGCGCCCTTTGCGAGCGCGAGTTCCGCAGCCGCCAGTTTTCGCGAGCAGCGCACGCAAGGGCACACTTGAAGCGGAGCAGAAGCCCGAAGGGCCGGCGAACCGGGGGCGGCGTTTTCTTTGGTTACTTTCTTTTGGCCGTACAAAAGAAAGTGACCAGCCGCCGGGCTGCCCCCGGCGAACTTGAAGTGATGTTTACGCGGCTACGGTCAAACCATTTCGTGCAACAGGGATTGCGCCCTATTGCGCCTTACGCGCGTTGTCAGGTTGCATAGCGCTGCCCGTACTCCGCAACTCCTGATTTTGATATGGCATTTGCAGCCCGGATAAAACGAAGTGTAATCCCGGTTCGCACTCCCCGGAATACGCTGCGCTCCTTCCGGGCTACAGACTCATCAAATCAGCTTCACCAACTGCTTGCCAAAATTTTTCCCCTTCAGCAAGCCGATAAACGCCTTGGGCGCGTTGTCCAGTCCACCCGCAATACTTTCGCGATACTTGAGTTTGCCCTCATGCACCAGTTCGCTGAGTTCCTTCAGCGCCGGGCGCCACAAGTCCATGTGATCGGAGCAGATGAAGCCGCGCAACTGGATGCGATTGACCAGAAAACTGCGAAAGTTGTGCACGCTCAGCGCTGTGGGATCGTTGTAGCCGGAGATTTGTCCGCACAGCGCGATGCGCGAGAATGCATTCACGTGGCCGAGCACGGCGTTGAGTATCGGGCCACCGACGTTGTCGAAATAAACGTCGATGCCTTTGGGGCATGCGCCTGCCAGCGCCGCATCGAGGTTGCCGGCCTTGTAGTCAATGCAGGCATCAAAGCCCAGTTCGTTCACCACGTAATCGCATTTGGCGCGTCCGCCCGCAATACCCACCGCGCGGCAGCCTTTGAACTTCGCCAACTGGCCCACGGCGCTGCCCACCGCGCCGCTGGCGGCTGACACCACTACCGTTTCGCCCGCCTTGGGTTTGCCGTGTTCGTTAAGACCGATCCACGCGGTAACGCCGGGCATGCCCACCGCACCGAGATACGCCGGCAGCGGTACGTAATTCGGATCCAGCTTGCGCACCCCGCCGCCGTTGGAAACGCCGTATTCCTGCCAGCCGCTGCGCGTTTCGACGAAATCGCCGGCCTTGAATTTTTCATGGCGCGATTCGATCACCTCGCCCACCGCAGTGCCGACCATGACGCCGCCGACTTCGGCTTTGGCGGCGTAGGATTTGGCGTCATCCATGCGTCCGCGCATGTAAGGGTCAAGCGAGAGGTAATGCGCGCGCACGACGAATTCGCCTTCGCCCGCTTGTGGGATATCGGATTCGACAATACGAAAGTGGCTCTCTTCGACAGCACCCTGCGGGCGTGCGGCGAGTAAAACTTGTTTGTTTTTCATGTGGCGCTCCGGTTGTTTATGGCGGCATTGTAACGGGCACAGCGCTGTGTAGCGTGCGCTGTGCGCGCGATAAACGGCAGGTTCGTGCGCACAGCGCACGCTGCACCATGCCGTCATTCCGGCCTGCGCCGGAACGACATACCCAGCGGTGCACGCGCAGCGGCGCAGCCTACTTCACCTCAAATTCGCCCACCAACACCACTTCACTTCGGCCCTTCAGGCGCAGCGTCACCGTCTGCTCCTGCTGTTCACGCGTGCCGAAGCGCGTGGTCAATTTCAATTGCAGCGTGGTCGCACCGGCAACGATCTGCTGGTTGTGACCGAAGAAGTTGGCTTCGACTTTGTATTTGCCGGGCTTGGCCTGCTTCAGTGAAAACGTTTCCGGGCCGTAGCCGCCGGTGTAATCCTGCGACATGCGTCCACCCTGATAGCTGATGCGATTGCCGTAGTAGGCCTTTTCGCCATTGGGATCCGTCACCCACAGATCGATGTCGGTATTGTCGGCGTCCCACGACATCGCCACGCGCAGATCGAGCGGCAGATTGCGCAACAGGCGCGGATCCACGCGGCTCTTATCCAGCGCGCTATCGGTGGTGGCGATGATGGCATTCAATTCATCCAGCGCGGTGAGTTCAATTTCCGGAAAGCGGCCGTGCCACGGGCGTATCACCACTTGATTCAGGTTATCAAGCACTTTTTGCCACTGTTTGTCCGCAGCATAGGCCAGACCGAGATCGCGGTACGATTGCGGCTCATTGGGCGCGAGTTCGAGCACGCGCGTGAGCACCGGTAGCGCGAGCGCGGCCTGTCCGGCCTGCAGCAGACGGTAGCCGAGTATGCGCAGGATGTGCCGGTTCTCCAGTTCCATCTCGGCGAGATTGCTCAGCACACGCACGCCGAGCGCGCTCAACCCCTGGTCGAAAAACGCGTCCGCCGCATCCAGAAAAAACGCCGTGCTGTTGACGTAAGCGGGGCGTTCTTCCAGATAGACGCGATACAGATCGTTGCTGGCGGCATCACGAAAACGCGCGAAGTACGGCGCATCGGGCGCCGCGCGCTTCAGTTGTATGGCGATGGACGGCGACGCGCCGGCAACCGCATCGACGGACTTCGCGGCAGCGCGTCCAGCCATCATCGGCGGCGCGGGGGCAGGGGTGGCCGGCCGGGATGGCGCTACACTGCGCTGCTGCGCAATGTCGGCGCGGTTCGATGACTCGCGTTCCCGGCTGTCTCGCAGCGCGCCGCTTTCCTGACGCAGTTGTGCGCCGGGCCTGGGTTTGAGCTCTGGTTTCGGGCGCTCGTTCTTGGGAAAATCCTTTTCCCACCAGGCGATTTTTTCCTTGAACATCTGCACCACGCGATCCAGTTGGCGCGTGCGCTCGTCGCCGGCGCGCAGCTGCTGATTGCGGCGCAGGCGTTCGTACTCGGCACGCAATTCCGGCGGCGGAACAATCTCGTTGCGCACGTAATCTTCTATCCGATCCAGCACTATCAACGACGTCTCGCGCGAAGTCAGATTAAATTCCAACCCCAGGCGGCGGATTTCGGCTCGGTTCACGCGATACTCGCCGTCGAGTTCGGCCACGCGTAAGTGCGCCCATGCGGCGGCGGCGAGGGTGTCGGAATTTTGTGCTGCATGTAGCGGGATGGTGATGGTGTGTGCTGCGGCGCGCGACGCGGGATACGCAACCACCACCTGCAGCACGCCGCTTTCCCCCTGCAGTTGTCCGGCCACCAGCCAGCGCCCGTCGGCAGCCACCCGCGATGCCGCGGTGAGCAGGGTCACGCCATCGCCGTGCAGATTGACAATGCGCGCCTGCGCATGCAGCAGACTGCGCGCAGCTTGCACGGCGGTTTGGGACTGCAAGTCGAGAAACTTTCCGCCACTGGCTTCGGCAAGCCGCCTTAGACGCGCAGGGTCGGCTGATGCGGCCGCGCTCACCGTGTACAGCGGCACGGCAAGCTTCGCGAACGCACGTTCGCCGAAGTTATCAAGGCCATCGCTGAATAAAAGGTATTCACCCACATCCGCTTCGGCAGCAAAGGCGCCCAGATGGGTGGCACCATCGTAGGGTGTGGCTTCCAGCGTGCGGCGTAGCGCACGCCAGTCGCCGTTGCTGACGCGAAAACGCTCCACCGGCTCCGCCGCATCGCGCACGCGCGTCAGCCGAACTTCACCGTTGCCGCCGTTACCCAGGCGCTTGAAGTAGGCATCGAGCAGCGCAAACTCGCGCACAGAGTCGCGCGCGGCGCCCGAACCGGACGCATCCCACACCAGGCCCACGACAGCGGGCACAGCGCGCGGCGCTTCTGCTGTCGAACGCGCCGGTACTTCCGCCACGAAATAGGTTTTGCCGTTCACCGTCTGCGTGCGCACTTCGGGGCGGGTGGACGCGGGCAATTGCACATCCAGCATGCCGCGCGCAATGTAGTCTTTGCGCGAAATTTCAGCCTCGTAATCGACACCGCGCGCGCGAAACGCCAAACCCTCGGGCTTGGCATTGAGCCGCGGTGCTTGCTGCGGCGCGCGCACGGTGACACGCAATGAAAAGCCGGAGAGCTGTCGCGCGTAATCCAGCGGCACGCGATAACGCCGCAGCGCGCCGCTGACGGGCAGGGTTTCCGCGTAGCGTATCAACACCCGGCGCGTGCCCTGCGCGGGCAGCGGGTAGACGCGCAGCTTGTAATTATTGCCGAGCGTGGTTTGCAGCAGCGCGGGATCGATGCGCGTGCGTATCACGTCCTCAAACACCTGCTGGCCCTTGGCTTTTTCAACCGGCACCGCCTCGCGCAATTGGCCGTCAATATCCAGCGCGAAGCCCACCACCTGCTGGCCGTCGAACAGCGGGAATTGCAGCTCGCCTTCGAGGATGCGGCGGTTGGGATTGAAGAAGGTCATTTCCACCGTGGTCAGCGCGCGGCTGCCGCTGATTTCGGATTCGATGCGCACCGCCTGCAATTCGACCGGCGTTTCCGCTCCTTGCGCAACGCTCAAAACCGGCGGCCGCAACAGCGGGCGCACATCCTGCGCGTTGCCGGTTTGCGTGTAGCCGAGCGCACATCCGGCGACCGTAAGTGAGGCCAGCGTGCTGGCGTCGATCAGAAAATTTCTGCGATTCATGGTTGTCTCCGGACGGTGCTGCGCGGTGAGCAGCTGGGTTCACAGGTTAACGCGGCGGGCCGCGGAATGGGGTTAAACAGATGTAGCGTCATGTTGTAAGCAATTGTTTTTATTGATATTTTTATATGCTGGGCCATCGTGCTTGCAAGTGTCCGTGTCGCGCACCATGATGCTGAAAATTACAATGCGAAGCATTTACAGGGAGATCACATGAAGCACGGCAAATTTATAATCGGCATGGCCACGCTGGCAACCGCCGCCATCGTCACCGTCATCGGTTGCGCGCAACAGACGATGCAAGCAGGTGGCGCGGCTAGCGTGCCGCAGTATCAGGTGGAGCCGTTCTGGCCCAAGCCGTTAAAGGACAACTGGATTTGGGGGCAGGTATCGAGCGTGGCGGTGGATGCGCGCGATCACGTGTGGGTACTGCACCGTCCCGCCACGCTGCTTGCCGATGACAAGCTGGCGCAACAAAAGCCGCCGACGGCGACCTGCTGTGCAGCGGCGCCACCGGTGATGGAATTTGACCGGGATGGCAATTTTGTTCAGGGATGGGGCGGGCCGGGCGAGGGTTACGACTGGCCGAAAAACGAGCACGGCCTTCATGTCGACTGGCAGGGCAACGTGTGGATTGCCGGCAACGATCCCGCCGATCACCACATTCTGAAGTTCACGCGCGAGGGCAAATTTCTGTTGCAAATCGGCAAGCCGGGCAAATCCGAAGGCAGCAACAGCCGCACGCAGTTGGGCCGTCCGGGGGCGGTGGTAACCGACGCCGCGGCGAATGAGGTTATCGTCGGCGATGGCTACGGCAATCACCGCGTGATTGTGTTTGACGCCACCAGCGGCGCCTACAAGCGTCACTGGGGCGCGTATGGCGCGGTGCCCGATGACGCGAAGCAGCCGCCGTACAATCCGAACGCGGCGCCGCCCAAACAATTTGGCAATCCGCATTGCGTACGCCAGACCAACGACAAGCAAATTTACGTCTGCGACCGTCCGCATCAGCGGCTGCAGGTATTCCGCGCCAACGGCACGTTCGTGCGCGAGTTTCTGCTGCCGTCACAGTCGTTGTCCGGCCCGGTGGCCGACACTGTGGCCTCGGTGGATGCGCAACAGCGCTTTTTGTTTGTTGCTGATGGCGGCAATTCGCAGGTCAACATTTTGACGCGCGACGATGGCAAGGTTGTCGGCAGCTTCGGCCGTCCCGGACGCATGGCCGGCGAGTTTCGCAGCCTGCACAATATAGCGATTGATTCGAAAGGCAATATTTTTACCGCGGAAGCAGGTTTTGGCCGGCGGGTGCAGAAATTTAAACTGCAGTAGCGCTTTTTATTGCTGATTTGAAATATCCCGCACGATGTGCTGCTGGCGGCGGCTGACCGCGACGCGCTCGTCACTGCCGTTGAGCAACACCTCCCAATGCGCGTCGCCGGCTTCGCCTACGCTACGCTCAAAGCCGCGTATCGCGGCGCGCGCGATGAGAAAACTGCGATGCACGCGCACGAATTTTTCGCCGAATTCTTCTTCCAGCCGGGTGAGCGATTCATCCAGCAGAAACTCGCGTTCACGCGTGCGCGCGGTCACATATTTCAATTCGGCGCGCAAATACAGAATTTCCTCAACCGGAATCAGATGCACTTTGCCGCGCTCGCTCGCCGATAGCGCGCTGCGTGGCGTGCGCCGCAGCTCGGCCAGGGTTTGCGTTTTGACGGCATGCGAGGTGCGCGCCTGCGCCAGCGCCTGCGCCAGCCGCGCCGCGCGTATGGGCTTCAACAGATAGTCAATGGCATGCACCTCGAACGCTTTTAACGCATAAGCGTCATACGCCGTGGCGAAAATAATCGCCGGCGGCTGCTCGAGTTTGCTCAGGTGCTGCGCGGTTTCGATGCCGTCCATGCCGGGCATGCGCACATCGAGCAGCACCACGTCGCAGGGCCGCTCTGAAATCAGTTCGATTGCCGCGGCGCCCCCGGCGGCTTCACCCACGATTTCCAGCGCTTGTTGTTGCGCGCAGTCGGCGAGCAGATCGCGCAAGCGGCTGCGTGCCGGAGCTTCATCATCAACAATCGCGATACGCAAAGGCAGGGAAGTCATGCGCGCCTCAGATCACTTTTCGCTGCGGTAAGGGATAACGATATGCACCTCATACGCGTCATCCGTGACGCGCGAGGTGAGGCTGGCTTCGGCATCATAATGCAACTGCAGCCGCTCGCGGATATTGCCCAACGCCATATTATTGCCGGCGTGATGATCGCTTGCAGGCGCATAGGGGTTGCGCAATACGGCATGCACCGCGCCGCGGCTGGCGTAAACATGAATGCTCACTACGCCGGGCTCGGTGCGCGGTTCTATGCCGTGATAGACGGCGTTCTCCAGCAGCGGTTGCAACACCAGCGGCGGAATCAACGCGTCGGCCGGCATGTCGTCGATATGCCATTCCACCTGCAGGCGCTCGCCCAGCCGCAATTGCTCCAGACTCAGATACTGCCGGCACAACTCGATCTCGCGCGCGAGCGGCGTCAGCTCGCGATTGTCCGCCATCAGCACACGGAATAAATCCGCCATGTCTTCGAGCGCGGTTTCGGCGCGTTTGGGATCCTGCCGGATCAGCGACAGCACGGCGTTGATGCTGTTGAACAAAAAATGCGGGCGGATGCGCGCCTGCAACGCCTGCAGGCGCGCTTCGGACAGCGCGGGCGACAACGCCCGCCCCCGCAGATCGAAGTAACACAGCAGCATGGCGGCCACCAGCCCCACCAGCAGCCAGTAACGTTCGATACCCGACAAATCCATCGGCACAACCTGGCGCGTGGCGGCGTACAGCACCGTGGTCAATACCAGCACCAGCACCATCACCGCCGCTGCGCCCGCGGCATACGGCAAGCGCGCCAGCACGCCGTTGAGAATGTACAACACCACCAGCGTCAGTATCAACAGGGGTTCCACCACTGCCGCGACTTCCGTCAACTGCGCGCCCAGCGCCGCCAGCGCTGGGCTTTTAACGATCACCACCAGCAGTGCGACTACGTTCACGCTCAGCACTATGCGCAGCAGTATCCCCAGATTGCGAAATTTCGGCAGCGCGCTGCCATAGGCATTCTGCGGCGCGCCGCTCCCGGCGTGCCCGGCGTGAGCACGCGTGTTTTGATTTATACTCCGCGACATGGCCGCATCATATTATCAGCATTCAGAATTCCGGCACTCATGACCGCGCACAGTAACCTTCCGCCCTCCGCTCCCGGCAGCAAACCCTGGTCGGGACGCTTTAATGAGCCGGTTTCCGATCGGGTCAAACGCTTTACCGCGTCGGTAGGCTTTGATCAACGGCTCGCGGAATTCGACATCGACGGCTCGCTGGCGCACGCGCGCATGCTGCACGCGGTGGCCATTATCAGCGCCGATGATCTGGCGGCGATTGAGCGTGGCCTGAACCAGATACGCGCTGAAATCCGCGCCGGTGCCTTCGTCTGGTCGCTGGATCTCGAAGACGTGCATCGGAATATTGAACACCGCCTCACCGCTCTGGTAGGCGAGGCCGGCAAGCGCCTGCACACTGCGCGTTCACGCAACGATCAGGTGGCCACCGACATCCGGCTCTGCGTGCGCGCCGCCATTGATCACATCCTTGACCAAATCCGCGCGCTGCAAACCGCGCTGGTCGATCTGGCCGACCAGCACACCGATAGCGTGATGCCGGGCTTTACGCACCTGCAGGTGGCGCAGCCGGTTTCACTCGGCCACCATCTGCTGGCGTATTACGAAATGCTCGCGCGCGATGCGGCCCGTTACGCCGATTGCCGCAAGCGCGTGAACCGGCTGCCGCTGGGCGCCGCCGCGCTGGCGGGCACTTCATATCCGATAGACCGGCAGATGGTGGCGAAAGCACTGGAATTCGACGGCGTGTGCGAGAACTCGCTCGACGCGGTGTCCGACCGCGATTTCGCGATTGAATTCTGCGCCTGCGCTGCGCTGACCATGACACATCTGTCGCGCTTTTGCGAAGAACTGATTTTGTGGATGAACCCGCGTTTCGGCTTTATCGATATTGCAGATCGTTTTTGCACCGGTTCTTCGATCATGCCGCAAAAGAAAAATCCCGACGTGGCGGAACTGATTCGCGGCAAAACCGGGCGCGTGAATGGCCACCTGGTGGCGCTGCTCACCCTGATGAAAGGCCAGCCGCTGGCCTACAACAAGGATAACCAGGAAGACAAGGAACCGCTGTTCGACACCATCGACACCGTGAGCGCCAGTCTCGCGGTATTCACCGACATGGTTCCCGGTATCAGCGTCAATAAAGATGCCCTGCGCGCTGCGGCAGCGCAGGGTTTCGCCACCGCCACCGATCTGGCGGACTATCTGGTGCGCAAAGGCACGCCGTTTCGCGAAGCGCATGAAGCGGTCGCGCAGGCCGTGCGCTTTTGCGAAACACGCCGCTGTGATCTGGCCGATTTGAATGTGCAGGAATTGCAGCAGTTTTCAAGTTTGATTGGCGAGGATGTTTACGCCTCGCTCACGCTCGACGGCGCGCTCTCCGCGCGCTCACATATCGGCGGCACCGCGCCGGCGCGAGTCAAGTCGGCGATTGCGAAGGCGCGGAAGGCGCTCAAATAAGATTAGGCGCTGATGCGCCTTGATCTACCGGAACTCCTTGGCACTGTATTTGCGGTACTTTTGCAACAGCCGCTTCGGCTGTTTGAACGCATCGCGGCGGAACGGGTCGCCCAATTCCTGCGTCAGCATCATGTTGATCACGGTCGGTTTGTTGGATTTCACCGCGCCGCGCAAGGCGTCCCCGATTTCGTCCACGTGCTCGACGGTGAGGCCGTGTGCGCCCATCGCTTCGGCGACATCGGCGAAGTTGGGATTCTTGAGGTTGGTGCCGAGGTAACGCTTCTCGAAATAATCGACCTGATTCTTTTTCTCCGCGCCCCACTGGCCGTTATTGAACACCACGGCGATGGCGGGAATATTTTCGCGCACGCAGGTCAGCACTTCGTTCAGGCTCATGCCCCAGGCGCCGTCGCCGACGTAGGCAATCGCCGGCCGGTCAGGCCGCCCGACCTTGGCGCCGATGGCGGCGGGGAAGGAATAACCGCAATTGCCGAAACTCATCGCCGCCAGAAACGAAGGCGCACTCTCGAACGGCAGATAGCTGTTGGCGACCGAACACACGTTGCCGATGTCGGTGGAGACGATGGCGTTCTTCGGCATCGCGCGCGCCAATGCGGCGAGCGCCTGACGCGGGCCGATGCGGCCCTTTTCATTGGGCGAGGGCCATCTGGCGAGCTCTTCGGTCCACGCGGCTTTTTCGATTTTGACTTCGGCGAGCCGGATTTTGTTCGGCGCCAGTTTGGTCTGCGCTTTCAAACGCTCGAGCAGCGCAACCGCCGCCAGCCGCGCATCACCGCAAATGCCGATGGAGATGCGCTTCACCAGATTGATCATGCGCGGGTCAGCATCGACCTGGATGATCTTGGCGTCTTTGGGCCAGTAATCGAGGCCATGTTGCGGCAGCGTGCCGAATGGCCCCAGACGCGAGCCGAGCGCCAGCACCACGTCGGCGCGCGCGATGATTTTCATCGCTGCTTTCGATCCTTGGTATCCGAGCGGGCCGCAGCACAGCGGATGGCTCGCGGGGAAAGAATCGTTGTGCAGATACGAGTTCACCACCGGCGCGGTCAGATATTCGGCCAGCGCCTGGCATTCTCTGATGCCATTGCCCATGATCACACCGCCGCCGGACAAGATCACCGGGAACTTCGCTTTGGCCAGTAATTTTGCCGCGGCGTCGAGCGATTCCGGACCGCCGGCGGAGCGCTCGATGCGCTGCGGCTGCGGAATCTCGAATTCGCCTTCGCCGTAGAAGTAATCGCGCGGGATGTTCACTTGCACCGGGCCGCGTTCGGCCATCGCGTAGTCAAAGGCGCGGCCGGTGAGTTCGGCGATGCGCATCGGTGAATTCACGTGCACCTGCCACTTGGTGATCCTGGAGAAAATCGGCATCTGCTCGGTTTCCTGAAAACCGCCGAGACCCATGCTCATGCTGCCCGATTCCGGTGTGATCGCAATCACCGGCGAATGCGCCCAGTAGGCGGCGGCAATGCCGGTAACGAAATTGGTGATGCCAGGGCCGTTCTGCGCGATACACACGCCGTGCTTGCCGGTGACGCGCGAGTAACCGTCGGCCATATGCGCGGCGTTTTGCTCATGCGCCACTGAAATAAAGCGGATGCCCGCCAGCGGGAACAAGTCGTGCGCATCCATGTACGCCGAGCCGACAATACCAAAGGTGTCTTTCACCCCTTGCGCCACCAGCGTTTCGACGAACGCTTCGCTGGGTGTCATGCGGATTTTGCCGCCGACGGCGATTTGTTTGGCTAGCATTTTGCTCTCGGTCATGGTGTTCATGCTGGAACCCCTCTCGAAAATTGGTGGAAACGGTGCGCGTGTGGCGGCCACTACGTGTAAATTTTTCTACTGAAAACACGCCACAACAAATAGCAACAACGGTTTGAGCGCGTCCCAACCGGACGCGGGGATTATACGCGAACAGTGTAGTAAAAATAAAGCTGAACGTCCAGGCTAATAACATAAATATTGTTTTAAAACAAATAGTTATACTATATTCTGAGAACCCGGACATTCCGGCTACAATGCCGTTTTCCTGTGCAAATCGTCATGCCCGGCTTCGAGCATCTGTCACTCATTACCCTCGGCTGGATCGCGCTGGTGCTGGCGTTCGCCGGCGTGGTGCAAGGCGCGCTGGGGTTGGGTTTTCCGATGGTGGCGACGCCCTTGATCGCGATCGTGTCAGACATGCGCACGGCGGTGATACTGGTGTTGCTGCCGTGCGTAGCGGCGACGCTGATGAATGTCGTGCGCACCGGACAGTTTCTGGCCTCGCTCAGGCGATTCTGGTTCATGCCGTTTTGCATGATGGCCGGCGCCTTCATCGGCGCGCGGCTGTTTGTTGCGTTTCCCGCGTTTCCGTATGCGCTGCTGCTGGCGGGCGTGATCCTGGTATTTCTTTATCTCGATCGCATCGCTCATGCCGAGTGGGCGCCGGTGCAGCGGCATCCGCTGGCATTCGGTCTCATTTTCGGCACTGTCGCGGGCGTGTCGGAGGGCACCGCCAATATCGCAGCGCCGATGCTGGTGATGTACCTGTTTTCGGTGGGCGTGGATCGCACCACGTTTGTGCAGGTGCTGAACCTGTGCTTCAGTGTCGGCAAACCCACGCAGTTCGCAGTGCTGACCATAGAGGGCGGCGTCACCTGGGTGCAGTGGGCAGTCACCTTGCCGTTCGCGCTGGTGGTGGTGGCGACCACTGAGGCAGGCATCAACATCCGCAACCGCATCGACACCGCAACCTATCGGCGCTGGTTGTTGCGCCTGCTGTTTGTGATTGCGCTGGTGTTGCTCATACAATACGGCTACGAATCCCGGGTGCGCTAGAACGGTAGCCGCGCAGGCGCGCATCAAAGCAAAAGGTCATGTTGCACATGGCCTTTTTGCCGCGCGCTGACGACGCGTGCTACTTCAATATTTTTTGCAGCTCACCACTTTGGTACATCTCGGTCACGATATCCGAGCCGCCGACAAATTCGCCGTTCACATAAAGCTGCGGAACCGTCGGCCAGTTGGAAAATTCCTTGATGCCTTGCCGGATTTCCGGATTTTCCAGCACATTGACCGAGGCAATTTCCTCGATACCGCACTCACGCAGGATGTTGATCGTATTGGCGGAAAATCCGCACTGCGGAAAATCCGGCGAACCTTTCATATACAGCATTACCTTGTTCTTGGTGATTTGTGCTTTGATATCTTCCTGAACGCTCATAACCATTTTCCTCGCTAGTCAATATTACCTGACAGATTCAATCGGGTATTAGTTTAGCGGCTTTCGCAAGTCCGGTCAATCGTGCTTCGCACTTCGCGATGCGCAGGGCGCCGAGGCTAGGCCAAACCCGCGTAAGCATGCGCCACGCCGGCGTACATCGGGCAGGCAGGCACTGCGCTATGATGTGTGCGGCGAGAGTACTGCAAACTCCGCATGCGTGTGCCGTGGCATATTATGTCGCAGCGCTCAGGGCTTGAACACCGCGCGTGGCGCAAGGCTGCCAGATTGGATGGGTCGTCTGCAAGAAAGGGGATGGATGGAAATTGGATTTTTTTTCTGGCCGTTCAACGTCGCGTTGACCCGCAAGCTTGCCGCGCTCGCCGAAACGCACGGCTATGACATGATCGGCATCGCCGACACCCCGGGCAACGCAATGGACCCCTGGGTCAGCGCCACGCTGGTGGCACAGGAAACGACGCGCCCGCGCGTGGCTATCTGCGTCACCAATCTCGCGTCGCGCCATCCGGCGGTTTCGGCGGCGGCTATCGCATCCATCGACGCCCTCTCCGGCGGGCGCGCGGTGCTCGGCATCGGCGCCGGTCACAGCGGCACCAGGAACATAGGCGTGACGCAAAAGACCACCGCGACGATGCTCGGCGAAGGCGTGTGTTTCATCAAGGCGGTGCTCAAGGGCGGCGCGGTCGAATTCCGCGGCGGCACGGCGCACCTGCCGTGGGTCAAGCGCGCTCCGAAAGTGTTTCTCGCCGCGTCCCATCCGAAATCGCTGCAACAAGCCGGTGCGTATGCCGACGGCGTGTTCATCAATTACGGTATCGGCGCCGACAATATCCGCGAATCCGAAGCGCTGGTGACCGACGCTATGCAGCAAGCCGGACGCGCACCGCAGGATGTCGAAATCTGGCAGATCGCGGCGCTGGATTGCCACGTTGACGGCAACGCCGCGCGCGCCAAGCTCGGCGCGATACTCGCCTTCCTCAACGGTTACGTGATCGGCACCAAAAATCTGGACAAACGCGGCGTCCCGCCGCAGTATCACGAGCCGTTGCTCGAACTGCGCCGCCGCTACAGCACCAGCCCGGGCGAAGCGGATATCAGGCTGGTGCGCGAGTTGGGGCTGTTCGATTACCTATCGCGACGGCTTGCGGTGTGCGGCACGCCGGACGAATGTCTTGAGCAGTTGCTCGCGGCAAAGGCCGCCGGCGCCAAACGCCTGATGTTCACCGTGAGTCTGGCGGCGGACCCGGCGATGACGGTTGATCTGTTCGCCAAAAAAGTATTTCCGGCCATTCGTGATATGCGCGCCGGCTAGCTATTACGCAGTAGTGCGCAATAATGCGTGCCCTCAACCGGAGACAGTACATGTCAACGACAACACCCGGCAGCACCCATGATGAAATCCTCATTTCCGCCGACTCTCATATCATGGAACCGGCGAATATCCTCAGGGAACGCGTGCCACACGCCTATCGGGAAAGCGCTCCGGTATTTCCGCAACTGAAGGTTGGGGAGGGTTTTCAGACACATCCCGGCGGCAGTAATCCTGGCGAGCGCATCAAGGAAATGAGTGTGGACGGGGTGAGCGCCGAAGTGTTGTATCCCACGCATCTGCTGTCGCATTTCGGCATGCACGATGCGGGACTTCAAGTGGCCTGCTTCCGGGCCTACAACGACTGGCTGATGGAATATTGCCAGACAGCGCCCGACCGCCTCATCGGCATCGCGGCGATTTCCGTATATGACATCGATGCAGCGATACGCGAATTGCAGCGCTGCGCGAAAGCCGGCATGAAAGGATCAATCATCTGGCAGGCGCCGCATGCTGACCTGCCGTTTCATTCGCCGCATTACGAAAAATTCTGGGCCGCTTCCCAGGACCTGAAGATGCCGGTGAATCTGCATATACTCACCGGACATGGCTATGCCAATGAAAAGAACTATTTCAGTAATAGGACTGTGGAGCACTATCGGGGCAGCGTGAATCTGAAGCTGCTGGAAATCACCAATGCCCTGTTCGATTTAATCTTCTACGGCGTGCTGGATCGTCACCCAGGGTTGAAAATCGTCAGTGTCGAAAACGAGATCGGGTGGCTGCCCTTCATGCTGCAGCAATGGGATTACTACTACAGAAGATTTCGCGGCGTGAACCCGCCGCCCATCACCCGCGAACCGAGCGAGTATTTCAAGCACCAGATTTTCGCGACTTTTTTCAATGACGCGGTGGCCGGCCATAACTTCGCGTGGTGGGGGCAGGACAACTGCATGTGGTCCAACGACTATCCCCACCAGAACTCAACCTGGCCGGACTCCAAGAGCCACATCGAACGTCATCTGGGGTACCTTCCCGCCGCGGTCAAGCGCAAACTGCTTTGCACCAACGTAGCGAACCTGTTTCAGGTCGACACGCGACGGATTGCCAGGGCGGCGTAGTCCGCTGCCGATCCCGAAGATGAGCAGGCAGCTCACGGCGGACACCCAGAACCTGCGTTGTTGCCGTCCGGCTTTGGCCAGACTGCTATTGTCAGACGGTATTTATAGCGCTAATCGACCTTGATCTTCGCCTCGCTGGCGATCGCTTTAATTTCCTGAATCTTGGCGCGGTTGTACGCGTCGAATTCGCCAGCGTTGAAGGGGCCTCCCTCATATCCGTACAGGGTCAGTCTGGCTTTTACCTCCGGCAGCCGCACCGCGCGTATGATCTCGGCGCTCAGCCGATCGATCGCTGCTTTCGGTGTCGCCGCCGGCGCGTTTACGCCCAGCATGCTGGAGATGTCGAAATCCGCCACCCCCGATTCCATCATGGTGGGGACATCTTTGAGCAGTTCGGAGCGCTCGCGGGAGGTTATGGCCAACACCCGCAGCTTGCCGGTTGGAATATGCTCCACCATGGACGCAATGGTTGAAATCAATACACTGACATGTCCACCCAGCACGGCGACGGTCGACGGCGCGCCGCCCTGAAATACCACCAGCTTCATGTCGATGCGGGCTCGCGCCTTCAGCAGTTCGCCCGCCACGTGCTGAAATGTCCCATAGCCGTTTGTCGAGTAAGCCAGCTCACCCGGTCGCGCACGTGCAAGGGCAATCAGTTCCTTGATGTTCTTCGCCGGCAGCGAGGGGTGGACGGAGAGTACGTAGCGAATTATGCCGATTCCGGCCACCGCGGCAAAGTCCTTGATCGGATCAAACGGCAGGTTCGAGCGCAGCGCAGCCGATGTCACTAACCCTCCAAGGAGCACCGTATGGCCGTCGGCGGGCGCACGCGCCACCAGTGTCGTTCCAATGATCGTGTTCGCGCCGGGGCGGTTTTCCACCACTACGCTTTGGCCAAGCGCCTGGCTCAATGGCTGCAACAGCATGCGCGCCACCGTGTCGTTACCGCCTCCCGGCGGAAACGCCACCACCAGGCGCACGATTTTCGACGGGAATTCCTGTGCGGTTGCAGCGGCAGCGATGAACATTATCCCTGCAGCCGCAACGGCGATGGACAGCATGAGCGGGCGGCTCCGGCTGATACTTGTTGCGTGCTTATCCGCCTGATTTCTGCGCATGCGAGTAACTGCGCGCACACTTGCGCAAAGCACAATGACGAGTTTGTGGCGTCTGCTCATTTTCGCTCCCCATTTGCAGGCTACTTTGCAGCCTATTATGCGCGCTTATGGTGACGATGGCAGATAGGCGCGTTTTTAAAAAAAGGGGGCGCGCTAGCGGTCACTACGCTGAAGCAGCCGCTGGTGATGTTATATAAGCATTTGTTTTTATTGATGATAAAACCAACCTTAATTCCGTCATCAGCATCCTTGAAGGATGTCCATGCGCCATGTAATAATGCTGTATTACAAACTGGAGCATGGTCATGACGCTTACGGTGCGCCTCGACCCCGATACTGAACGTGAATTTGCTGCAACCTGCCGCCTCCGGCACACCACCAAATCGGCTGTGGTCAGCGAGTTGATACGCGACTATGTAAACGCGAAAACGCCGGCGAAATCCCCTTACGAACTGGCCGAGGAAATGGGACTGGTGGGCTGCATGGAGCACGCAGCAGCAGCGGGGCGCGATCATAGCGCTTTTCTCAAATCCAAACTGCGTAACAAGCCCCGGCGCACGCCTGATGAACGCCGTTCTGCTTGATACCGGGCCGCTGGTCGCGTTGTTTGTACGCAACGACCCTGACCACGAACGTGTTGCCCAGTGGCTGCGAGAATATCGAGGCAAGTTGCTCACAACCTGGCCTGTACTCACCGAAGTCTGCCACTTTCTCTCGCCCGAAGTGACATTAAAATTTCTGCGCTGGGTCAAAGCCGGTGGCGCAACCGTTGTGGAAATGCCCGCCGATGAATTGGGCAACGTCGTCCGCATGATCGAGAAATATCGTGATCGCCCGATGGACCTTGCCGATGCGTCGCTCATTTGGTTGTCCGGGCACGCGGGCGTGCGCGATATTCTAAGCGTCGACACTGGCGAGTTCGCTGTTTTTCGCACGCCACAAGGCAAACCCTTCAGGGATTTGCTCGCAGCCGGCCAGCGACCACGATAGTTCGCAGTGGCTGAATGGCATGCACTGCCGTTTTTTGGAATCACCGCCCCAGAAACCTGGGCTTGCGCTTTTCGCTGTGCGCGGCGATGCCTTCGTCTACGTCGTGGCTCCACTCCAGCGAGCGGCGCAGCGTGTCCGACAGTTCACGCGCGGGACGAAACCCCGGCGCTTCGCGTTCTGCGGCTATGCGCTTCGCGCCGCGCACCGCCAACGGGCCGTTGCCGGCGATGGTGCGCGCAATGGCGGCAACGCTCGACGCAAAACTTTCCTGCGTAAACACGCCCTGCACCAGTCCAAGGCGCTCCATTTCAGCGGCGCCGATCTCGCGCCCGGTACAAATAAGTTCCAGCGCGCGCGCACGCCCGACGATGCGCGGCAGGCGCACCGGCGCGCCTGCGCCGGGAAACCCACCCCAGGTCGCCTCCGGCATCACCAGCGTGGCGTGCGCGACGGCGTAGCGCAGGTCGCAAGCGAGGCACAGCTCTGATGCGCCTGCCACCACCTTGCCGTTGATAGCCGCAATCACGATTTGCGGCAACGCTTCGAGCGCGTCGAATACCGCGTTGGCGCGCAGCACCAGATTAACGATATCGTCCTTCGAGTAGCTCGCGCGGAGCGCCGGATTTAGTATGCCCATGGAGAAAACTTCTGCGCCCGCGCCGGTGATCACCAGCACATTGACGCCCGTATCCTCGCGCAAGGCATCGGCAATCGCGCCCAGACGCGCGATGACCTCGGGGCTAAGGCGATTGTGCTCGGCCTGCCGGTCTATGGTGACGGTGCAGACGCCGCCATCGCGCAGCAGCGTCAGTCCTTCAGGCAGCGTTTCTGGCAGGGTTTCAACAGGCATTTTTGAATGGTTCGCCGGCGCCAAACATCATTCAGCCTTCGCACCCGAGGCTTTGACAATCGCCGCCCATTTTTTTATATCCTCGCGCAGGAAGCTGGCCAGTTCGGCCGGCGACTTGATGGCGGCCTCCGCGCCCAGCACCGATAAGCGCTTGGTTACCTCGGGCGATTTAAAGTGCGCTGCAATTTCCGTATACAACCTTGTCACTATGGGTTCGGGCACACCCGCCGGTGCAAATACACCGTACCAGGACGTCACGTCGTAGCCGGGCAATCCGGACTCGCCCACCGTCGGCACCTCCGGCAACAGCGCCGAGCGTTGCGCGCTGGTCACCGCCAGCGCGCGCAGCTTGCCCGCTTGCACCATCGGCAGCGCCGCCGGGAAACCCATCGATGCGATTTTCCACCACTGTCGGGTGGCCGAAACGCTCGGTCAGTTTTTGTGCGGTGATGCGCCCGAGTATGTCGGTAGCCCCGCCCGGCGGAAACGTCACCACCATGCGTATGGTGCGACTCGGGTAAGTCTGCGCGCTCACCACGCCTGGCACACCAGCCGCCAGCAGCGCAATACCGGTGATGACAATGGATCGAAACATGGCTGCCTCCTGCAATTAGTATGGTCCATCTTGATGGGGCATGATCGTGAATCAGCGTAGTCCAAGTTGAATCTTGATGGCGCGTTCAATGCCAAGCATTTCCGCTGGGGTTACCTTACCGATCCGCTTTTTGAGCCGCTGCTTGTCCGCCGTCATGATCTGGTCCGCAATTGCTTTGCCTTGAGCGCCTTTGACCTCGATCCGGGATTCGAACACGTAGAGCTTGGCTGTATTGCTGGTCACGGGAACCACCTGCACGCGGTGCATGGCCCCGTTGGATGCGTCGTTGCTGACTATGACCGCGGGCCGGGTCTTCCTGGTTTCGGAACCTGTGGCAGGATCGAAATCCACCCACCAGACCTCACCGCGTTTCATCGGCGCGTCCGATCAGGCCCTCCGTCCAGGCGCTCGCCTCGCGTTCACGCGCCGCATCACGCGCGGCCTCGCGATACTGCGCGCCCAGATCCTTTTGCGCGACATGCGGGCGGGCGAGATTTTCGATGAACTTGCTGATACTGCCGCGTCCTGCGACCCGGTGCAGGCCTTCGTAGACCGAGTCTTCGATCAAAATGGTAAGTTTTCTGCTCATGGCCGGCGCCTCCAATTGACACGTATGATTATACGTATCTAGCCTGCCCGCGTCCTCCCGGCGTCGCCCTTTGCGACAATGCCGGTTCTGTTCCGTCCGCCCGTAACCCGCTCGATGCCCGCGATGTCGCACCACGATTGCACCTGGATAAATCCCGCGGTTGCGAACAGGGCGCGGCAACGTTCGGCCTGGTCGTAGCCATGCTCTAGCAGGAGCGCGCCACCCAGTGCAAGATTCGCATGCGCGCCTGCTACGATCACCCGTATGCAGTCCAACCCGTCCGCGCCCGCAGCAAGCGCCGCCATCGACTCGAAACGCAAATCGCCTTGGGCTAAGTGCGCATCACCTTCGGCGACATACGGCGGGTTGGACACGATGAGGTCAAACTTTTCGTCGCTTTCGTTTCTTATCGCGCCAAACCAGTTGCCGGATTTGAATTCCACGTTGCTCGCGCCCAAGTATTGCGCGTTTTTGCGTGCGATTTGCAACGCCGCGTCGGAAAAATCGCTTGCGGTTACGCTTGCAGCGGCGCGCTCAAGTGCGATGCTGATGGCTATGCAGCCGCTGCCCGTGCCCAGATCAAGCACACGGCGCGCTTCGTCGCGCGGTAATCGTTCCAAAACTAAATCTACCAGCAACTCGGTTTCGGGGCGCGGAATCAGCACGGCAGGCGACACCGCGAACGTGCGTCCGTAAAACTCGCGCTCGCCCACGATGTACGCCACCGGCTCACCCGCCGCGCGCCGCGCCGCCGTTGCGTGAAATTGCGCTGCGTGTTGCGCCGGGCATTCATCGTTGGCGTGCGCGACCAGATACACATCGTTCACCGCAAGCGCCGCGCGCAACAATACGCGAGCGTCTATGCTGGCGATGCCGCTGGCCCGCATCAGCTCAGCGAGGGTAGTCATACGGTGGTTCGGCGTGCCCTCGTTGCCTAGGCCGGCTGCATCTCTTCGGCGAGCTGTGCCAGTTGCTCGGCCTGATGCTCGGCGGCGAGCGCGCCGGTGACATCATCGATATCGCCGTCCATGATCTGCGCGATTTTGTAGAGCGTTAAGTTGATGCGATGATCGGTCACCCGTCCCTGCGGAAAATTATAGGTGCGTATGCGCTCCGAGCGGTCGCCGCTGCCCACCAGCGATTTACGCTCGGCGGCGATTTTCGAATTCTGTTCGCGCACCTGTTTGTCCTTGATGCGCGCGGCGAGCACCGACATCGCGCGCGCGCGGTTTTTGTGCTGCGAGCGGTCGTCCTGACACTCCACCACGGTACCGGTCGGCAAATGCGTGATGCGTATCGCGGAGTCGGTCTTATTGATGTGCTGGCCACCCGCGCCCGACGAACGAAAGGTGTCAATCTTGAGATCGGCGGGATTCAACACCACATCGCTCACCTCGTCGACTTCCGCCAGTACCGCCACCGTGCAGGCCGAGGTATGCACCCGGCCCTGCGTTTCGGTCACCGGCACGCGCTGCACGCGATGCGCGCCCGACTCAAACTTCAGTTTGGAGTAAGCGCCGCGGCCGATGATCCTGGCGATGATTTCACGGTAGCCGCCGAGGTCGGAGGCGTTTTGCGACATGATCTCCACCTGCCAGCGATTGCGCTCGGCATAGCGGCAGTACATGCGAAACAGCTCGCCCGCAAACAATGCCGATTCGTCGCCGCCGGTGCCGGCGCGGACCTCCAGAAAGATATTGCGCTCGTCGTTGGGGTCGCGCGGCAGCAGTTGTTTTTGCACATCCTGTTCCAGCTGCTCGAGCCGCGCGCGAATCTCGGTTTTTTCCGCCTCGGCGTATTCGCGCATCTGCGGATCGGCGGCCATTTCCTCGGCAGCCTTGAGATTACTTTCGCTCTTTTCATACTCGCGATACAACGCCACCACCGGCGCAATCTCGGCGCTTTCGCGCGTGAGCTTGCGGTAGTTATCCAGGTCGTCGGTGACGTTCTCCGAGCTCAAGGTGCGGTTGATTTCTTCCAGTCGCCTCGATAGTTGCGCCAGTTTCGCGGCTATGCTCTGCTTCATCTCAATCCTGCCGCGGTATTTGATACAGCCGCGTTAACAGCGCCATCAATTCTGCGCGCTCACCGTTGCTCGCGTGATTCAACGCATGGGTCGGCGGGTGCAGCAATTTATTGGTCAACGCCTGCGACAGCGCCTCGATCACCCGCTGCGGGTCTTCGCCGGCGTTCAGTTTGCACAATGCGCGCTCGACTTCTTTGCGGCGCGCGCGCTCAGCCGTGTCGCGCAGCGCGCGTATGGTGGGCACCAGTTCGCGGTTGCCCAGCCAATGCATGAAGTCGGTGACCTGATTTTCGATGATCACTTCGGCCTGCTCCACCGCATTCTGACGCTGCGCAAGGCCGGCGCCGGCAATCTTGCCGAGATCATCAACCGTATACAGAAACACGTCGTCCAGCTTGCCGACTTCGCCTTCCACGTCGCGCGGCACCGCAAGATCAAACATCATCATGGGACGGTGCTTGCGCGCGGCCAGTGCGCTTTCGACGATGCCTTTGCCGATAATGGGCAACGGACTCGCGGTGCAGCACACCACAATATCGTGCAGCGCGAGCTGCGCCGGCAAATCGTTAAGCGAAATCACCCGCCCCAGAAATCGGTCGGCCAGATGTTGCGCACGCGCTTCGGTGCGGTTGGCAAACGTCAGTCGTTTGGGATGGTGCGCGGCGAAATGGCTGGCGCACAACTCGACCATCGCCCCCGCGCCTATGAACAATACAGCCTGTTCGGCAATACTCGGATAGATGCGCCCTGCGAGTTGCACCGCGGCCGACGCCATCGACACAGTGCTGGCGCCGATACTGGTTTCGCTGCGCACCGATTTCGCCACCGCGAAAGTGCGCTGAAACAGCTTATTGAGCAACAGCCCCATGGTGCCGGCGGTTTCAGCGGCACGCACCGCATCCTTGAACTGGCCGAGAATTTGCGGTTCGCCCACCACCATCGAGTCGAGTCCGCTGGCGACGCGAAATGCATGCTTCACCGCGCGCTCCTGCGGCAGCTTGTACAGGTACGGCTCGATCTGTTGCGGCTTAAGCTGGTGGTAGGCGGCCATCCACTCGACCGCGGCGCGCGGCTCGTCAGCGTGGCAGTAAATCTCGGTGCGGTTGCAGGTGGATACGATGGCAGCTTCCTGCACCGGGCGGCGCGCCACCAGATCATTCAACGCCCCCACCAAACGCTCGGCGTGAAACACCACCTGCTCGCGCACGTTCAGCGGAGCAGTCTGGTGGTTCAGGCCTATGGCGTAGAGTTGCATCGCGAATAGCGTCCAACAAAGCGTTTGCGTGGACGCCTATGTTACCGTACCACCCGCGCTGGATAAATCGGAAATAGCGGATTTACAAGGGTTTTTTGGCCGGGCGCGGTGTTATTGCAGTACGCTGCAGGTGCCTCCGGCGCCGCTGCGGGTGACCGCCCAGCGTAACTCACGCTAACATTCGACGCACCATGCACCTGCTCACCGCCAACCCAATCTTCAAGACGCTGGATGCGCACCTGGCGCGGCTGTCGTGGGACGCCCTGCTGCTGCTGGCGGCGCTGCATGTGACGATTTCATACGCGGTGCTGCGGCTGTTCGAGAGCGGCGAAATCACCGAGGGCATTGCGTTCTGGTATTACTATGTGACGACCGCCACCACCATCGGCTACGGCGACATCGCGCCCAAAACGCCAGGCGGCCGCTTGTTTACAACGCTGTGGATCATGCCCGGCGGCATCATGCTGTTTACCGTATCCATCGCCAAATTTTTGCAGTTCATCGCCAACCGTTGGAGAAAACGCATGCGCGGAGAAGCGGATTAGTCCGATCTTGAAGATCACATCGTCATCCTCGGCTGGCAGGGCTTGCGCACGCGGCGCATGATCGAGGAAATTATCGCCGACCCCGGCGCGGCCAAGCGCGAGATCGTGTTATGCACCACCAAGGAAATCGAAAACCCGATGCCGCACAGCGTAAAGTTCGTGCGCGACAAGGCCTTGAGCGAAGCGGGGCTGCACCGGCGCGCCGGTTCGGCGGGCGCTGCTGTCATTATCACACTGGGGCACGACGACAACGACACGCTGGCGGCGTCCCTCGCCGCAGCATCGCTCAACAAGAACGCGCATATCGTTGCGCACTTTGAACAACAGTCGTTCGGCAACTTGCTCACTGCGCATTGTCCGCGCGCGGAGGTGATGGTTTCGTTGTCGATTGAATTTATGGTGTGCGCCGCGCTGGACCCCAGTTCGTCGCGCGTGCACCGCGATTTGTTATCGGTGGTCGGCGGGGAAAAAATTATTTTAGCGTGCGCATGCCCGCCGACGCGCCGCTGGCGCGCTACGGTCAGCTCATGACGATGCTGAAAGAAAAGCACAACGCGACCCTGATCGCGATGGCCGACGACACCTATGGCGAGGGACTGCATCCGAACGCCTCGATGGACGCGCAAGTGGCGCCCGGCGCGGTGCTGTACTACATCGCTGCGCGCCGTATTGACCCGGCGCTGGTGCAGTGGCGGAATGCGGGAACCAAATTGGGGTAAGCGCCAGTCTGTAATGCGCAAAGCTCACTGCGGTTCGATGCCCGCCGGACCATTCGGAAGCATCGGATTTACAAGGGTTTTTGAGAATACTGGCGAAACCCGGCTCCCGCATTGACGCAAATCAAAGCTGCGAACGATTAGCGAACTAAGGCATAGTGGCGTGCAAACAATCACAAATATCGCTTGACGGCGCCATGTGAAAGGCGTCAACTGAACTCACTCCGGTGATTCGGCTCGGGATGGATTCTCAGACTAACGAATGATCCGGTTGCTGTTCTCGAATTTCGCTGTTGTGCGCGCCCCGGATGCGGGTGTGCCTGATGCGAAAAGGCGGCGACCACCCTCAACACGATGTTTGAGGATTATTCCGGGCCGGGTGGCTGGAGCTGACACCCTAGGGTCAGGCGTAGTGTGACTTTCTGACTGGAGAGGCTATCTATCGATGAAAATTCCGACAACGCTAATTTGACGCCGGCACCAATATTCCGGCATACGTCACGGTGATGTGACGAACTGAAGCCACGGCTAGTGGCGAATCTGTGAAGCCCTGCGAGATTTTTCGCGGGGCTTTGCGTTGCTGGCGCAGCGGTTTCCAGCGCTACCGTTTTTGTCGTAAGCTGACGGCCTGTACCACAGGCAATTATTCCCATGGCACAAGCAAATGAGCGGCTGGATCAGGTAGTTCGGGACGCCCGGCGCAACGCCGATAAGCGAGCCGCCGGCTATCGGGCGCAGGCACTCAAACTGTTTCCGTGGGTGTGTGGGCGATGTGCGCGTACGTTTACGCACAGCAATCTGCAACTGCTGGAAGTCCACCACAAGAACAGCAATCACGATGACAATCCGCCTGACGGTAGCAATTGGGAACTCCTCTGCACCTATTGCCATGAGCATGAACATTCCAAGCTGAAAGATAGCGCGGGGCGCACGGACGCGGGAAACACATCGGCGGCCGCGACGTTTAATCCTTTTGCGCAATTGAAAACGATGATGGATTCCAAAAAACAGGATTGCGACTCTTGATCAGCATGGATCAGACATTACGCGCTTGCTCACTGCTGATTGCCGCCGCCCATTCCTGTCAACTCAAGCCTGTATCTCCAGCATCTCAAAATCGTCTTTGGTAGCAGAGCAATGCGGGCAGGTCCAATTTGCCGGCACATCGTCCCAGCGCGTGCCCGGTGCTATGCCTTCGTCGGGTATGCCCAGAGCTTCTTCGTACACAAAACCGCACAGTATGCACATCCATTTTTTGTCGTTCATGGCCTTGGCTTTCGAATTTTGTGTTGCTGTGCGCGGGGTGATGCCGGCATCCCCGCGCGCTACTGCTTTTTGCCCTGCGCGAACAAGGTGTCGAGTTTGCCTTCAAACGCGTGGTAATCCAGATAGTCGTAAAGATCGTCGCGCGTTTGCATCAATGCGACGACATTCTTCTGGTGGCCATCCTTGCGCAACGCCTGGTAAACCTTGAGCGTCGCGGCATTGGCGGCGCGCCAACCCGACAACGGATACAGCGCCATCGCCACATTCGCGCTCGCCAGTTCCTGCGTCGAGAACAGCGGTGTTTTGCCAAATTCGGTAATGTTGGCGAGGATCGGTACTTTCACCGCGTCAGCGAACTTTTTGTACATCGGCAGCTCGGTAATCGCCTCGGGGAAGATCATGTCCGCGCCCGCTTCCACGCACGCGCACGCGCGATCAATCGCCGCCTGCAGGCCTTCCACCGCCAGCGAGTCGGTGCGTGCCATTACCACAAATTGACTGTCGGTCTTGGCATCGACCGCGGCTTTGATGCGATCGACCATTTCGTCCTTGCTCACGATTTCCTTGTTCGGACGGTGGCCGCAGCGTTTTTGTTGCACCTGATCTTCGATATGCATGGCGCCCGCGCCGAACTTGATCAAGGATTTCACGGTACGCGCAATATTGAAGGCGCCACCCCAGCCGGTATCCACATCGACCAGCAACGGCAGCGTGCATACGTCAGTAATGCGCCGTATGTCGATTAGCACGTCGTCGAGCGTGCTGATGCCCAGATCGGGCAATCCGAGCGAACCCGCCGCCACGCCGCCACCGGACAGGTAAATCGCCTTGAAGCCGGTGCGCGCGGCCATGCGCGCGGCGTATGCGTTGATGGCGCCGGCGATTTGCAACGGCTTTTCGGCAGCCACAGCGGCGCGAAAACGCGCGCCCGCCGAAGCCGCTTGTGCCGCAGGACTTGCCTTGGCGGTGGAAAGATCAGTCATGTGCATGCCTCAAAGTGAGCGGAACAACCGCTTTTCCGCTTAAGAAAAAACTGTCCAATTAACGGACTTAATCAGATATTTTCAATCTCTGTGCTGCGCGAAAGCTAGCGCAATAGCCAAATTTTTGCAATAGGAGTTATAATGGTGGACTCCAAAGAACCCCACCATCATTCGGACTACCTACAGGATTACCCGCCATTATGTCCAGAAACTCTTCCGCCGAGCAGGGCCGGCTCACCGGCACCCAAAGTATAGAACGCGCGCTGCTGCTGTTGCGCGAAATCGCCGCCCACAACCGTTCCGGCTCGCGTCTGCTTGACCTCGCCACGCGCACCAGCCTGCAGCGGCCCACCGTGCATCGCATGTTGAAATGCCTCGCGCACGAGGGCATGGTGCAACAGGATGCCGATACGCACCGTTATTATTTGGGATCGATGGCTTTTGAGTTGGGCCTCACCGCCGCACCGCGTTTCAATATGCGCGAAATCTGCCACCCCGGCATGGTGCGCATTGCGGAAGCCACCGGCGACACGGTGTTTCTCACCCAGCGCAGCGGTCCCGACGCCGTCTGCATAGACCGCCATGAGGGCACGTTTCCGATCAAAACCTTCACCCTCGACATCGGCATGCGCCGTCCGCTGGGTGTGGGCACCGGCAGTCTCGCCATAGTCGCCGCGCTGCCGGACGAAGAAATTCAGGGCATTATCACCAGCAATCAGCCACGCTACGAGGAGTATGGTGTTTCCTGCGCTACGCTGCTGGCGCAGGCGCGCAGAGCGCAAAAACTCGGCTACTCGATGCGTGAAGCGCCGACGCTGGCGGGCGTGCGCTCGGTAGGCCACGCCATACGCAATCAGTCCGGCATTGCATTCGCCGCACTGTCGGTGTCTACCATCTCCAGCCGCATGACCGAGAAGCGCGTGATTGAAATCGCCTCGCTGCTCAAAAACGAAGCGCGTCTGATTGAAAAGCAACTGAGCAACGGCGCGTAGGCGTTGGGCATTCAGCGCAATCGCGTATAAAGCGCGGCAGAAGCGGAGGCGCAGAGCTTACGCAGAGAACATCCTAAAACGTTTTGGTTTTCTGTGCGGCAGTTCTCTGCGCCTCTGCGGTGAGGTTTTTGTAGTAAAAACAACCAGGAGCAGCCATGATTTACGAAATGAGAACTTACGATTTGAAACCCCGGTCACTGGCCGAAGTCGAAAAACGCTTTGGCGAGGCCTACGAAAAACGCAAGAAATACTCGGAACTGACTGCGTTCTGGCATACCGAGATCGGCCCGCTGAATCAGATTGTTCACGTGTGGCCGTACAAAGATATGGAAGAGCGCAATCGCATACGCGCCGCCGCGGTAAAAGACGGCGCTTGGCCGCCTGCCACCACCGAGTTCATCGTCAGCATGCGCTCGGAGATCATGATTCCGTTTTCCATCTCGCCCGAACTTAAAGCCGCCAAGATGGGGCCCTATTACGAGATGCGCACCTACACCCACGTTGCGGGCGATCTGCCCAAGCTGCGCGCGGTGTGGGAAAAAGCGGTGCCGGAGCGCTTGAAATTCAGTCCGCTGTGCGCGGCGTGGTATTCCGAGCTGGGCGGCCTTAACAAGTTTGTGCACATCTGGCCCTACCCGACGCTGGATGCGCGCAACGCCACGCGCGACAAGGCGCATGCCGCCGGCGTGTGGCCCCCTTCAGCCGAAAAGCTGGGGCTGCCGGGGTACAGCCTCGTTGCACAGGAAAACAAGATACTGATGCCATCTGCGTTTTCGCCGCTGCAGTAAGCATGAAAGTGGGCGAGGGTTGTGAAGGCTTCCGGTACAACCGCGCAATAAGAGTGGGGTTCGTATGACGCGCATCATCATGACGATATGCTTCGGGGTATTGGTCGCGTCGGTGCCCGCCCGCATGGCCCATTGCGCGCCGGCCGGCGGCAGCGTGTTCGTCGAAGAACTCACCTGGGTCGAAGTGCGTGATGCCATCAGGGCCGGCAAAACCACGATTATTTTCCCCACCGGCGGCACCGAACAAAACGGCCCGCACATGGTGCTCGGCAAGCACAACACCATCGTCAAGTATGCCGCCGGGCACATCGCGCAGCGGCTCGGCAACGCGCTGGTGGCGCCGGTGCTGGCCTATGTGCCGGAGGGCAACCTTCATCCGCCCAGCGGGCATATGCTGTTTCCCGGCACGATTACGCTGCCGGAAGAAATTTTCATGAATGTAACCGAGTACGCCGCGCGTAGTTTTCGAGTGAATGGTTTCAAAGATATTGTGCTGATCGGCGACAGCGGTCCCAATCAAAAAGGATTGCAGACTGTTGCTACACTGCTCAACAAGGAATGGGCCGGCAGCGATGTGCGGGTGCATTACGCCGCCGATTATTATCATTCGCAGACATTTTTAAAATGGCTGCGCAGCCAGGGCGAAACGCCGGAAGCCATCGGCACACACGCCGGCATCGAAGACACTTCGGAGTTGCTGGCGATAGACCCGAACCTGATACGCAAAGACAAACTCGCGCCGGGCGGCGACTTCAAGGTGACCGGCGTGGCAGGCAATCCCGCGCGCGCCAGCGTGGCTTACGGCAGGCAGGGACTGGAATTCAAGATCGCCGCCGCAGTAGCGCAGATACAAAAACTGGTTGCGGCAAGTGGCGCAAAGGGTAAATAGCCCAAGTTCAAAACATCACCGCAAAGACGCAAAGTGCGCAAAGCGCTGCCGCAAAGAAAACCCGGCTTGGATTGGGGTTCCTTTGCGTGTCCTTTGCGCCTTTGCGCCTTTGCGGTGAGGCACTCAGGTTTGCACTTCATTATTGCGGTTTCTCCGGCGGCGATTTTTCCACTGCCAGCCCTGCTGCGCGCCACCCTTCGAAGCCGCCGGTTAACGTCAGCGCGCCCTGATAGCCGTTATCGTATAGATGCCTGGTCGCCTCGCGGGCGCGTGCATCGTCGGCGCTATAGAGCACGAGCACATCCATTTTCGGCAACTTAAGGCTTTCCACGCGGCCCTTGAAATCGGCCATAGGCACGGAAATCGCGCCCGGCAGATGGCCCTGATCGTATTCCGCGCGCTCACGCAAATCGATCATCACCGGACGCGGATCGCCCTTCAACAATGCGGCCGCTTCCTTCACCGAGACTTCCGGACCGCCCTTCAGCCCCTGACTGGAAAATACAAAAACCGCGACAAAAATCAGTATGGGAATCAACCATTTACGTGCCACGACGCCTCACTTTTTTATCACCATCCGCAATGGCGCTATTTTATCCGGCCCGGGTGTGCGATGCCGGTGGCGTTTGCCAACAGCCTGTCGACGGTTTCCATCACTGCCGCCTCATAAGCGCGCACAAACTGCACGCTTTTTTCGTCACTGATGCGATGTTGTTTCATCACCGCGGCGCGGGTGGGCTTGAGCTTATCCACCTGCTTGAAGAAGGCCACGGTTTTTTGCAGATCGTTGCCCAGCCGTTCATGCGCCTCTTCGAGTTGCTGGTAGTGGCGGCTGTAGGTCATTTCGTTGGCAAGGCCCGCGTTGTTCATCGCCTGACGCTTCCAGCCGAAGGTGCGTTCAGCACCGCCGAAAATGCGCGCGCGCTCGATCAGCACGGCTTCGGCGGTGATTTCCTGACGCGCATGCCGCGCATAAAGCTGCTCCACCTGCCGGTAATAACCGACCACCGCGCGCGTCAACTGTGATTGCGTTTCGGCATAGCGCCGGATGGCCCGGCCTTCGCGCGCCCTGCCGCTGTATTTCTGCTCGGTGAACGCCGCCATGCCTTTGTAGCCCAGCACATTGCATAGCGCTTCTTCCACCCCGTACGGCAGATCAAACTGATCGTGGCAATCTTCGTGGATCACCAGATAGAGAAAGCGGTCGAGCTTGCCTTCGAGCATGGTGGCGGTGACGGCGGTGCCGATTTCGCCCAGCGCCTCAACCATGGTGAAATAAACGTCATCGCCATTCGCCGCGGCGCGGCAGTCTGCATCGTTCTGCGCCTCACCCCAGCGCACCAGCGGGTCTTCATAAGAATACGGCAACTGAAAACGCGGCGCATAGCCGCACATCGGGTATTCGCTGCGGGTATCGCTTTTCGCTTCGGCCTGGTACAGGGTCTTGAAATTCGCGGTTTCCTGAAAGCCGATGCGCCGCTCGAATGCCCGCACTTCGGTGAGCAGCGCGTTCCATTCGCCGGGCACATTGGGCGCCGGGAAAACAAAATCCTGAATTTGCGCGCAGCCACTGAACAACGCCGCTAGCAATGCCGGCACACCCAACAACAACGCGAATTTTTTGGACACGGCTTTCATTTTATTTTGCAAGGCAATCACTCTGATCACCCGCAACGCGGAAAGTGCCCGGCGCGGCGAACCGCGCGGAAGTACGCCCTGCTTTTTGCGTCGCGATAAAACATAAGTATCTGATTTTAATAGAAGAAAGGCGCGGTAACGGTGGTGCTGTATGTCATAGCATTACTCCAATGTTCAGCCCGTATAATGCCCGCCTGTCAACACGCGCTACGCTAAAAATGTGAAAGAGGGCTATTCATGATTAAAATCCATCGGTCAGGTATGCACGCGATTCTACTGTGTCTGTTCGCCTACGGCGCACACGCGCAGGCGCCCGCACGCGAGGCGGCCGGCGCTTATCCCAATCGGCCGATACGCTTGGTGGTGGCATTCCCGCCCGGCGCATCCACCGATATCGTGGCGCGCATCGTCGGCGCTAAACTTTCCGAAGTGTGGGGACAAAACGTGGTGATCGAGAATCGTCCCGGCGCCGGCGGCAATGTCGGCACACAAACGGCGGTGCGCGCGAATGCAGACGGCTACACGATATTGATGAACAGTTCCGCGTTCGTGGTCAACGTGAGCCTGTATTCAAAACCCGGTTACACCGCGGCGGATTTCGCGCCCGTGGTACAGGGACCGACCACACCCAATCTGATTTCGGTGCATCCTTCGGTGAGGGCCACCACATTGCAAGAGGTCATCGCGTTTGCGAAAGCCACGCCGACGAGTTATGGCTCGTCGGGCACCGGCACCACGCCGCATCTCGATGCAGAATTGATTTTCAAGGCACTGTCGAAAGTGGATATCACCCACGTGCCGTACGGCCCGGCGCAGGCGATGACAGCGGTCATCGGCAATCAAGTGCCGATCGCATCCACCTCAATGCCGCCAGCGGTGCCGCATGTCAAAGCCAATCGCGTGCGCCCGATCGCGGTGACCACCGCCAAGCGCTCGGCAATATTGCCCGAGGTGCCGACGGTTGCCGAATCGGGTTTTGCGGGCTTCGCCGATAACACCTGGTTTTCGTTTTTCGCGCCTGCGGGCACGCCACCGGCCATCGTCGCCAAACTCAACGCCGAGGTCAACCGCGTAATGCAGTTGCCGGACGTGAAAGAGCGCCTCGCGGCGTTGTCGCTGGAATTCACGCCCAACACGCCGGCGCAATTTGCCGCCGTGATCAAACAAGAAATCGCGCGTTACGCGCAGATGGTGAAGCAATCGGGTGCCAAGGCGGATTGAAGGTCAAAACCCTTCACCGCAAAGACGCAAAGAAAATCTTTGCCTGCATTTCCTTTGCGTCTTTGCGGTTACGCACTGCTGTTTGGAGTTGAATACGAGCCATGACAACGATTACTGCACAACTGATCGACAAAGTGCTCGCCGTTGAATACGACGCATTGCCCGCCGCCGCCATCGACATGGCGAAACAAGTCACGCTCGACGGCATCGCGGTGATGCTGGCGGGCGCCACCGAACCGCTGGGCCTGGTCCGCATCGTCACGCAGTAGTGGTGGCGCTGCTGCCGAAAATTGCGTTGCGTTTCGATGACAACATACCCAGCGATTTTGACTTGATGCACATCGACATGACAGTGACGCTCAGCGACGGTCGCGTACTTACCCGGCGCGTGGATAAACTCACAGGGTGGATCGGCCTGCCGCTGACGCGCGAGCAGCGCGTGAAGAAATTCCATTCGTGCGCGCGGCGCGTGCTGGCCAAAGACGCTGCTGATCGCATCGTAGCCTTCGTGGAAAATCTGCAACAGTGGCCAAACTGCGACGAACTGACGACACTGGTACGCACCTAGAATCAATTCTGCATCTGAATCGCAACAAACGCAGCATCGCGCTCGATCTCAAGAAGCCCGCTGCCCACGAGGCTCTGCTGAAAATACTTGCCATCGACGCGCTGGTGCAATCCGGCGCGGCCGTCGATGGCCGAAAAACCTGATGTCGGCGCGAATGCAGTCCGCCGCGTTAAGGCATTATACTTACTTTCCCCCGGCTCCCCTTCTTCAATCCAGTAATGAGGTTCACTATGCATCTGATTTATAAACGATTATCCGTAGCGCTTGCGTTTGCAGCAGCGCTCGCGCTGAGCGTAACCACGCAGGCGCAAGACAAGGGCTATACACCCTCGGTCGGGCAGGAAGGCAAGGACGTGATCTGGGTGCCCACGCCCGAGTCGCTGGTGCAAAAAATGCTCGAAATGGCGAAACTCACGCCCGCTGATGTTCACTTTGACCTGGGCAGCGGCGACGGACGCACGGTAATCGCCGCCGCCAGGCGCGGTACTAAAGCGGTCGGCATCGAGTACAACCCCGACATGGTTGAGCTGTCCAAACGCAATGCGCAAAAAGAAGGCGCAACCGTTGCGGCACGCGCGGAATTCATACGCGGCGATATTTTCGAAACCGATTTCAGCAAGGCCAATGTACTGACGCTTTATCTGCTGCCGAGCCTGAATCTAAAATTGCGCCCCACCATCCTCAACATGAAGCCGGGCACGCGGGTGGTGTCGCATGCATTTACCATGGATAACTGGCAGGCGGACCAGACCGAAACCGTGGAGGGCCGTACCGCATACCTGTGGATCGTGCCGGCGAAAGTTGAAGGCAGCTGGCGTATCGAGGGCGGCGGCAACCTTGCGTTAAAGCAGATGTTTCAGAAGCTCGAAGGCACAGTGGGCGGCAGGGCGATCACCAACGCCACGCTGCGCGGCGATGCGATTGCGTTTTCGGTGGATGGCCGCGATTACAGCGGGCGCGTGAGCGGTGAGCGCATCGAAGGCAGCGTCAAGGGCAGTATGTCGGGCGCGTGGAGCGCGTTGCGGGAAAAATAGGGTTCTTCATGCCTCAAACATCACACATTGCCATCATCGGTGGCGGCATCATGGGCGGCGACATCGCCATTATTTTCGCAGCCAAAGGCTGGCGGGTCCACGTCATGAGTCCGTCGCAGAAAACGCGCGCCGCACTCGGCGCGCGCATCAGCGCGGGCCTGAAACAACTTGGCGCGCCCGCGGCACACGCGGCGAACGTCACCACCCACGCCACACTCGAAGACATTGCATGGAACGAGGTGAGCCTCGCGATCGAAGCGGCGACCGAAGATCTCGCGCTCAAGCAAAAACTTTTTGCGCAACTGGAAACGCTCGCCAAAGCGGATATTCCGCTTGCCACCAATACCTCGAATTTTCTGATTGGGGAAATCGGCAAAGATTTGAAAACGCGCTCGCGCGTGATAGGCCTGCACTTTTTCATGCCCGCGCATCTGGTGCCGCTGGTTGAAATTGTCAGCAGTGAATCCACCGACAGTGCCGTCGCCGCGCAGCTGGAACAATTGCTCAAATCGCTCGGCAAGGCGCCCATACGAGTGAACCGCGACGTGCCGGGATTTGTCGGCAATCGCCTGCAGCATGCGCTGATGCGCGAAGCACTGTGGCTGATTCACGACGGCGTAACCACCGCCGAAGGCATTGATACCGCTGTACGCTACGGGTTTGGATTTCGCTTTGTCGCCTGCGGGCCGGTATTGCAAAAAGAAATGTCGGGCCTCGACACTCACTATGCGGTGGCCAGCGCGCTGTATCCGCACCTCTACAAAAACGATGGGCCGCCGCCGTTTTTGAAAGCAATGAATGAAAGGGGCCACGTCGGGATGAAAGCCAAGCACGGATTCTGGCAATGGACCGATGAATCCATCGCCCAGGAAAAAGCGCGTATTGAAAAGGCGCTGCAAGCCGGTTTCGCCATTCTGGAGGCCGACAAGAACTAAGCGGCTTCCATCAGGGCGTTGAGGGTCTTCTGCGGATCGCGCTCATAAATGCCCGCTTGCAAGCCGCGCAAGATGCGGTACGACTCTCCCGTGGGCGTGGGCGGATCAACGATCAGGTCGAGCATGGTCGGCGAAGGATATGACTGCCGGTTTTTGTCCAGCACCAGCATTACGCGCGGCTTCAGGCGCCGCGCGCGGTTTTGCGACACCACCACCGCAACTTCGCCGGTATTGAGTTCCACCAGACTGCCGACCGGGAACACGCCGACGCACTGAATGAACTGTTCAACCCGTTCGGACTTGAAGGCGATGCCACGATCGTTATACAGATCATGCAACGCCTGCTGCACGGAAAGGGGTTGCGCATAAGGGCGCGCACTGATCAGCGCCGAGTAGGTATCGGCGAGCCCGGCCATGCCGCCGAACAGTGAAATGTCTTCGCCCGCCAGACGCTGCGGATAACCGCTGCCGTCATAACGCTCGTGATGCTGCGCGATAGTGTCGAGCAGCGGCGCGGTGGCTTCTTTCGAGCTGCGCACGAGCTCCAGGCTGTGCGTTACATGACTTTCAAACACTTTTAATTCCGCGGGCGACAATTTTTCACGTTTGTCCAAAAACGCGCGCGGCAGCTTTATTTTGCCCACGTCCTGCATCAGACCCACCGTGCCGATGACCTGCAACTGATCTTCGGGCAGGCCCAGGTGCCGCCCAAAGGCGATCAGATAAATCGCGGTGTTGATGCCGTGATCGCAGGTGTACGCATCAACGCTTTTCAGGCGCGTCAGCCACATCATGCCGTCCGGGTTACGCACCACGGATTAGACCATGCGGCCCACGGCATCGTTAACCTGGTCGAGTTCCAGCACTTTACTTTTGCCGATGTCATCAAGAATCGACTGCACTGCGCCTTCGACCTTCACGTGCGCTTCCTGCGCCAGCGGCAGCTCGTCTTCGATGGTGGTTTGATCGACGTAGACCGGCACCTCTTCCACGGGCCGGCCAGCGGCAAGCTTCTTATCTTCGGCGCTCACCTTGAACATCCGGCTAAGCCGGCCAAACATGCCGCCACCGGTGTCCTGTTCGGCGTACACGCGCACGCTGGCATCGGGATCGATGGCTTGCTCAAGAATGCGGCGTTCCTCGCTACTTATGCCCTTTTCACGCACCGCGGACGACTCGGGTGACGGGCGCCGCCGGGGCGGCCGGTCTTTGTAAATGGTAACCACCGGCTCTCGCGGCGCGCCGGATTAAGGCGGCGGCGCTACCGGCGGCGGCGCACCCGCGGTGGAAAACGCGGCTTTAAATATCTTGCCGATGCTGCCGAGCAGCCCGCCATCGGTCGCGCCAGCAGCGCTTTTTTCATCCTGGTAGATGTGTGCCGGCGGTTCGGGCCGCTTGCGTTCGGGTGCAACCTTTTTCTCGCCCACGTCGGCTATGAATTGGTCGCCCAGCGAAAGGCTGCGTTCCACGAACACGTGCCGGCAGACCTTGCGAAATTAGTCAATCTGCGCCGGCGATTCGATGACGAAGCCCTGGATCATGAACGGTGTGCCGAGCCACGGGATGCACTGTGGACTGGGCTGGCGGCGTATCGGACTTCTCGGCGACAACCGCCACCTTGAACGGCAACTCAAACCAGAAATCCGATCCCTTGCCGACTTCGCTTTTGACGCCGATTTGGCCTTCCATCAACTCCACCAGCGACTTGCAAATAGACAGCCCCAGCCCGGTGCCGCCATACTTGCGCGCAGTGCTGGCATCGGCCTGCGTGTACCGCTGAAACATGGTCGATTCTTTGTCCGCCGCAATGCCGATGCCAGTATCCTTCACCGAAAACGCCAGGCGCGGCACACCGTCTACGGCGCCGATCAACCGCACGTGGGTGGAGACCTTGCCTTCGGCGGACGTAAATTTGATGGCGTTACCGATCAGGTTAAGCAGTATCTGCCGCAGCCGCAACGAATCGCCCATCAGTGCATCCGGCACATTGTCATCGACTGCGAGATCGAGTGTCACCTGTTTCTCACGCGCCTTCACGCCCTGCTCGTGAACGACTTCATCCACCGTCTGGCGCAAATTAAAGTCGGCATATTCAACGTTCAGTTTGCCGGCTTCGATTTTTGACAAATCCAGAAAATCATTAATCAAGGTCAGCAGGCGCATGCTGGCGCCCTTGATGCGGCGCGAGTAATCCTGTTGCACCGTGGACTGCGTTGATGCCAGCAACGCATCGGAGAAGCCGATGACCGCGGTCAGCGGCGTGCGTATCTCGTGGCTGGTGTACGCGAGAAAATCCCCCTTCGCCTGATTGGCATCGTCGGCGGCCTGCTTGGCGATTTTCAGTTCCGCTTCGGCGCGCTCACGTTCGGTAACCACCTGCGCGAATAATCGATTCGCGGTTTCGGCGCCGCGTATCATCGCCGCGTCCGAGGTGCCGCGCTGCCGGTAGTCATCGATGCTGGCCGCGAGCAAGGCGCGGTAGCGAAACAGGCTGAACCACAACGTCAGCATCAATGCCAACGCGAGTAACGCGGGCGCGGCGTAGGTCGCGAAGTCCAACTGCAGCAGTTTCACCATTAACGGCAACAGCATCGGCGCCAGCAATGCCGCTAGGGTTGCGCGCGCGGGTGAAATCGTATGCGCCGAAGCCGCCGCCACCACGATGGCGAGTACCAGGGTGATTTCCGCAGTGGACTGATTGCCGGCAAAAAACATATAGCCCGCCCAGCCCCAGCCTGTGCCGAGCAGAAAATTGCTGATGGCGATAATGCGCCCCCAGTATTGATCCGCCTTGACCTCTTCGTGCACGCGTTGATAGGCGATATACAACGTATAGCGGATCGCGATCGCACACAACATGCAGATCAACCAGATCAATACCGGGGTCAGGCCGACAACGCGCGAAATCGTGATCGCGGCAATGACCGCCGCCGTCCCGTGCGCCAGCAAACCATGCGCACTGACACTCTGTTAGAGCGTCATCTCATCCGTGCGCAGCGTGACGCCGGCGTGCTGGGCGGCTGACTCTACGCCGTGGTTATCTTGATCGGACATTTTTGGTTTAAGTCTTGCCGATAGCTTCGGGATTAACCACATCCGACGGTTTGCCTTGCGCAAACGCAAGCAACTGCTCAATCGCGGTTGCATACATCGACTCGTAACTGCCGCGCTCGGCGTAACCCAGGTGCGGCGTGCACAGGGCGTTTTTCAGTTTTTGCAGCGGGTGCGTGGCGCCCGTCACCGGCTCGTCTTCGTAGACATCCACCGCGGCGAATCCGGGCCGCCCCTTTGCCAGAGCGGCAGCCAGCGCGCCGGCTTCGACAATCGGCGCGCGGCTGGTGTTCACCAGCAACGCGGTCGGTTTCATGCGCGCGAGATCGGCGGCAGTGATGATGCCGCGCGTGGCCTTATTGCCGGGCAAATGCAGGCTGATGATGTCCGCGTTCTCAAAAAATGCCTCGCGCGAGGCGGCGATTTCAAAACCCTCCGCCTTCGCACGCGCTATCGAACCCTCGCGGCCCCAGCACACCACCTTCATGCCAAACGCACTGCCGACACGCGCCACCGCGGCGCCGATGTGCCCGAATGCGTAAATGCCCAGCGTGCGCCCATGCAACCGCGTACCGACAGTGGAATGCCAGTGGCCCTGCTTGAAACGCTCCACCTCATAGGGAATTTGCCGCAGCGAGGCAATGATCAAGCCCCACGCCAGTTCCGCGGTGGTGGAGTACGGGTTGGCGCCACTGCTCCTGCGCCCCGCCGACACCACCACCCCGTTATCAGTGCAGGCTGCAAGGTCGAGGTGATAAACGTTGCGGCCGGTCTGGCAGATGAACTTGAGAGCGGGCAAGCGCTCGATGATCGCGCGCGTCATCGGCACGCGCTGCTGCGTCAGCAATACCGCGTCACACCCCTTGACCTGCTCTACCACGCGATCCGCGCTGGTATAGGCATCGTTATGGACCACCACGTCGTGCGCGGCCAGCGCGGAGAAATGTTTGGTGGTGCGGAATACATCGGCGTAATCGTGGATGACGGAAATTTTCATAATATCTGATTGATGATCGCCAGCATTGGATTGATATACATGTGTACGCGACCGGGTATCAGATCCGTCAATACCGGCGCGGTGCCCTTGTAGGCGATGCGCATCATCTCGGTGCCCGTCATGCTGGTGAACATCTCCCCCGCCAGGTGCGACGCGGAGCCCGGCCCCGACGACCCGAACGACATTTCGCGCGGCTTCGCCTTCAACAGCGCGATCAGTTCCTTCACGCTTTTCACCGGCAACGAATTCGGCACCACCAGCCCGAACGCCTGGGTAGCGACCACTGAAATCGGAATCAAGTCATTGACCGGGTCATACGGCAGCTTCGCCATCAGCGTTGCGTTGATCGCGTGCGACGGATTGACCAGCACGATGGTATGGCCGTCCGGCGTAGCCTTGGCTGCGATATCGATGCCGATCACCATGCCCGCGCCGGGGCGGTTGTCGGCCACGATCTGCTGACCCCATGCCGCGGTGTAGCGATTGCCCAGAAAGCGCACGATCTGATCCGAGCCGCCGCCGGCGGCAGTGGGGATAATGAAACGGATGGGCTTGGTGGGAAAATTCTGGGCCGCGCACAGAGCGGGCGCGGCAGACACCAACGCCAGCGCCAGCAACAGTTTGTTTTGCATGAACTTACCCTTATTGATTATCACAACATCAGTGCTATTTCAACGGCGTCGGCACACCCTCCGGCAACGGCGTCTTGTCCACGTTGAGAATCATCGACACCAGCGAGTAATAGCCGTTGACTGCAATCAGGTCGAACGCGCCGCGCTCGCCGAAGCGATCCACCACGCGCTTGAAATTCGCATCACTCACACCCTTGGTTTCATGCAGTTCGTGCGAGAAATCGTAAACGATGGCTTCGTCTTCATCCATGTTCGCGGGGCGGCGGTTCTCGGCGACATCCTTCGCCTTCGCCGGATCGAGCCCGGCGTCGAGCGCCAGCTTGCAATGCGCATGCCACTCGTAATTGGCCGTCCAGTAGCGTGCGGTAACGATGATCGCCAATTCATTGAGCTTGTTCGGCAAGGTGCTCTTGTAGCGGATTTCACCCCCCAGCGCCTGCACAATGTTGCCGATGCCGGGGCTGCGCAGCATCGCATTGAACGGCCCGCCCAGCGGCCCCGGCACGGTGGCGGTGGTAACGCCCGCTTTCGCGCGTGGACCGGAGCGGATCGCGTCATACACCACACGCTGCTCGGCGGTGAGGTTTTCGACGGAGATGAGTTTAAAACGGCGGGGGTCGGTCATGATGGGTCCTGAGAGTTGGAAAAGCTGAAAATTAACATGGTTCGCCGCTTAGCACTTGCGGCGCAATGCCCGCTGATTATTGCGCTCTACGCGCAATCTGCGCCAACAATTCTTGCGTTTCGTTGCGCAATAATGGCGTAGCCATATGCAGAGCGCTGCTGCGAAAAAAGACTCAGGCAGCCAATCCGATTTCAACAAACGTGCTTTTTGATACTGGCTCGGGAATAGGCTTGCCGCCAAGACGCAAATCTTCCAAATGCAACTTGATTGCTTCCTGAATCAAAGCCAAGGCCTCGGCTTCGGTTTCACCGGCGGCTATGCACCCCGGCAGATCGGGCACGAACGCGCCGTAGCTTGTCGGGCCTTTTTCAATCACCACCATGTAGCGCATGCTCATTTTCAATTCACTCCTTTAATCCCGCCCGCTTCAAGACGCTGTTTAACGTGCCGGGCGGTACATCCACGCTGGGTTTGCCGGCCACCGTGACTGTTCCTGCTTTTGTCGGATGGTGCAGTTGGCGGTGACTGCCGCGCTGCCGCACTATAACCCAGCCGTCCTTTCCAAGCAGGCGCAATAAGTCCGAAACTTTCATTGCGGAATCTTACGCTTGTCGATTGAGTTATCGCAACGCCACGCCTCAAACCGGATCCCAACAAACCACGTCCGCCGAACGATCCAGCGGATAAAACTGCTTTTGCAGCGCGGGCAGAGCGACCTGCGCGATCGCTTCGGGCGTCCACTCCGGGGTGAAATGCACCGAGCGTATCGGCCGCGGCTGGCTGAACAGCATGATCTCGTTGGCACGTACACTGAAAATCTGCCCCGTGACCTCCGCCGCCGCGTCGCTCACCAGAAACACCGCCATCGGCGCGACTTTGCGTGCTTCCATTTTCTTGAATTGCTCGACGCGCTCCTTTTCTTCGGGCGTGTTTGCCGGCACCGAACTGGTCATGCGGCTCCACGCAAATGGCGCGATGCAATTCGAACGCACACGGTTGCGGCCTAGATCAAGCGCGATGCTTTTCGACAGCGCGGCGATACCGAGTTTGGCTGCGGAGTAATTGGCCTGGCCAAAGTTGCCGATGAGGCCGGAAGTGGAGGTCATATGCACAAACGCGCCGGAATTCTGCGCACGCATATGGTTGGCGGCGGCGCGGCTCACGTAAAACGCGCCATTCAAATGCACCGCGATCACCGAGTTCCAGTCGTCCTCGCTCATCTTGTGAAAAATGCGGTCGCGCAGGATGCCGGCGTTGTTGACCACGGCGTCAATGCGGCCATAGCTATCCACCGCGCACTGGATGATGCGCTCGGCCGAGGCCCAGGTTGAAACCGAGTCGGTGCTGGCAACGGCTGCCCCGCCCGCGGCCTTGATTTCATTCACCACTTTTTGCGCCGCGCCTTCGTTTTCCGCGCTAAGTTCGCCGCCGAGGGCAGCGCCGATATCGTTGACCACCACACGCGCGCCATTGGCTGCCATCGCCAGCGCCATTTCACGGCCGATACCGCCGCCCGCACCGGTCACTACTACTACTTTGTCTTGTACGCTGTTGCCCATGTCTCTTCCTTATCTTCCTTGTTTACGTTCACTCAATCCGAAATTTTCCACACGGTCGTTCGCGCGCAGGCGGGAACGACGGCATTTGTGACGCACCTATTTCGATTCTGGCGTTACTCGTGACCTATCCTGTTCTACGCCGAAACTTCTGAAACCCCGCCGGCCTCAACGGCGCCATGCGCTTGACCGCACCGGCATTGACGATGACTTCACCCACATAAAAGTCGCCGCGTTTGTCCGCCCAGATGCCGTGGGGGGCGACGAAGTTGCCGGGCAGCACCGGGTTTTCGCCGCCGACCTGCGCATAAATTTTTGCATCGGGATCGCATACGGTAACGCGCGCAATCGGCGAATGGCCGCACGGCGGGTAGATCATGGTCTGGTCGTGCGCGGGCAGCGGGCCTTCGGAGCGCTTCATCATGTAGTTGTGAAAGCCGCCTTCGGCGATGTGGATCATATCCTGATCGTCGATGAACAGATCATAGGGGCGATTGAGAAAGCCCCACTCGCGCACATATTCGCCGTCGGGTTTGAAAATCTGCACGCGCGAATTCTCCCGGTCGGCCACATACACCAGCCCCGCGCTGTCAACCGCGATGCCGTGCGGCAGTATGAACTGCCCCGGCCCGCTGCCCGGTTCGCCCCACGAGAACAGCAGCTTGCCCTCCTTCGAATATTTGTGCACACGGCAATTGCCGTAGCCATCGGCGATGTACATGTCGCCGCTTGGTAGCACCGCCACGTTGGTGACACGGTGAAACGGCCCCGCCGCGCGCCGCACGGGGCTCACGCCGATTTTGTAGCCGGTGTCGGCGGCCTTGCCCGATTCGCCCAGCGTCATCAGCTTTTTGCCGTCGGTGGTGAATTTATGCACCGTGTGATCCTTGTCGTCGGCAAGCCACAGAAAGTCCTGGTGGTCGATGAATATGCCGTGCGGGCCGACGAACATGCCCTCGCCCCACGCGTTAAGGAATTTGCCTTCCTTGTCGAATACGATGATCGGATATTTGCCGCGGTTGAATACATACACGTGATCTTTCGAGTCGCACGCCACACCCGCGACTTCCATAAAGCTGTAGCCCTCAGGCATTTGCTCCCAGCCTTTGATCACTTCGTATTCGATTTTGTGCGGTCCGAAAGCCATGGCAATTTTCCTCTTAAAAACAAATAGTTAAATGTACAAAATCTTTTGCCACAGATTTCACAGATGAACACAGATTAAAAACAGAATGCGCAATGCGCAGCAATCACTTTAACCGCGGGGTTATCTGTGAAAATCTGTGAAATCTGTAGCAAAAATGTTTTTTCCGTTTTCAGCGCTTCATCTACCTCGCGCATCAATTTCTTTAACCAGCTTGCTCCACTTTTCCGTGCCGCCGCGCATGGTTTTCGCCAGATCAACCGGACCGCCCGCAACGATGTCGCCACCCAGACTTAAGAAACGCTGACGCACCTCGGGCTGTTGCAATGCCTTGGCGATATCGGCGTGCAGTCTTGCAATCACGGGTAGCGGTGTGCGGGCCGGAACGACTATACCGTACCAGCTTGCGGCCTCGTATTCCGGCAAGGTTTCCGCCAGCGCGGGAATTTCCGGCGCCGCCTGCGAGCGTTTGGTGCTGGTGACCGCCAGCGCTTTCAGCCGCCCCGAACGTATGGTCGGCAGTGCCGCCGCAAGATTGGGAAAATACATCGCCACTTCACCGGCGATGGTGTCATTCAAGGCCTGCGCGGTAGCGCGATAGGCGACTTCGACAATGTTCACACCCGTCATCGTGCGCATCAAACTTGTTTGCCCAGCGTATCGGTGAGCTTCAGGGCGATCTGGCGCGCGACGATATCCGCCGCCGTGCCGGTGGAAAACGCCACGATAATACGCAGTGGACGGACGGGAAAACCCTGCGCTGAGCTTGCCGAAGCGGTCTGCGCGTGCGCATGAGCGCCCGCGCAGGTCAACAGGATGCTCCAGCAAATGCGACTGAACATTATTTACTCCGGATGGGTGACAGCCATTAACGCGGCGCGACGGCTATAATTGTAGCGCCATGAACCACCAACTAAAACTATACAGGCACGAACTCGCGCCCGCAGCGCCGCTGACCGTAAACACGCAAGGCGTTACCGTCATCTACGTTGTCTCCGGCGGCTTGCGCCTGCGCGCGGGCAATTTCACCGGCACGCTCGGCGCCAACAGCGCGTTTCACAGTGCCGAGGCCGCGCAACTTGCGGCGGGCAATCTCGCAACGGTCGTGCTGCGCTGGCAGCTTACGCGCACGGGCGCGCCGGATGTGCTTGCCAACGGCGCTGGCGTCATCAGCACTTTGCTGCTGAATGCCCCCTTGCAGCTCGATACCGCGAAAAACTATCTGCTGCGCTGCGACCGCGTGGATTTTCCGCCCGGCGGAGAAGCGCTTACCCACACCCATCGCGGCGGCGGCATCCGCTGCCTGCTGTTCGGCGGCATTGAGATTCACACCAACCACACCGTGCATCGTTATCTCCCGCTCGAACCGTGGTTCGAAGCCGGGCCGGATGCGGTGTACGCGAAAGCGTCGCCGGCGGCGGCTTCCGGCTTTGCGCGCGCGATGATTCTGCCGCGCGAATTGCTCGGCAAATCATCGATTACTTATGTCAACGCCGAAGACCTCGACAAACCCAAAAATCAGAAGTATCAGGTGTTCATCGATGCACCGATTGCAGTGCCTGCATGAGGAAATTGCTATGAAAAAATTGCTCGCCACATTCGCACTGACACTGTGCGCCACGGCCCACGCGCAACCCTACCCCACGAAAACCATCCGCATCGTCGTGCCCTTCGCGCCCGGCGGCAACGTGGACATCAATGCGCGCGCAGTAGCGCCCAGCCTCACCGAATTGCTGGGCCAGCCGGTGGTGGTGGATAACCGCGCGGGTGCGGGCGGCATGATCGGCGGCGAGATTGTGGCGAAAGCGCCGCCCGATGGTTACACGCTGCTGATGGCGTCGAACAGCGTCTACAGCGTTGCGCCGAATGTGTTTGCCAAGCCGCTTTACAATCCGCTGCGCGATTACGCTGCGATCTCCGGCATCAGCAACGTGCCGTTCGTGTTGATTGCGCATCCGTCGGTGCCGGCAAAGACGTTCAAGGAGTTCGTCGCACTGGTAAAAACCAAACCGGGGCAGATGACGATGGCCACCGCCGGCACCGGCACCTCGAATCATCTGGTCGGCGAACTGATCCAGATTAACGCGGGCATCCGCATGACCGGCGTGCCGTACAAGGGCAGCGGCCCGGCGCTGATCGATCTGCTCGGCGGACAGGTCGATTCGCATGTCGATCAACTGACGGCATCGATGGGCTACATTCGCTCCGGCAAGATACGCGCACTCGCCGTCACTACCGACAAACGCGCGCCGTTGCTGCCCGACGTGCCCACGCTCGCCGAGCAGGGTTTGAAAGGCTTCGATGCGACCACCATCACCGGCTTGCTCGCGCCGGCGGCCACACCGAAAGACATTATTGATCGTGTTCATGGCGCGCTGGTGAAAGTTACCGCGCAGCAAACCCTGCGTGACCGCTTCGCTGCTCTGGGTGCAACCACGCTCGGCAACTCGCCCGCGGAATTCGGCGAGTACATCAAGCAGGATTACGCCAAGTGGCAAAAAGTGGTGAAAGCGGCCAATATCAGCGCTAATTAAAATAATGTTTCAAAACAAACGGTTATGGATTTTACGGCTATAACCAGCGCGCCGCTGTGCGCCGGGCCTGACGCGCACCCGCGCAAACCTTCGTTTGCGCTGCCGCCGGGCGCTACCGATACGCACTTTCATATCTTCGGGCCGATGGCGCAGTACGAATATTCGGAAAAACGTATCTACACGCCACCCGATGCGCTGCTCGCCGCTTGGCAGCGGCTGGCAAATACCCTGGGCATAGAACGCGGCGTGATCGTGCAGCCGTCGGTGTACGGCGCCGACAATTCAGTGACGCTGGCGAATCTCAAAGCCATGGCCGGGCGCTGGCGCGCGGTGGTGGTGGTTGAAGACAGCATCACCGACAACGAACTACAGGCGATGCACGCGCTGGGTGTGCGCGGCATCCGCTTTAACGTGGTTGACGTCGCCACCGAAAAAGGCGTGCTGCCGATGCATCTGGTGCGGCGCATGGCAGAGCGCATCGCGCCGCTGGGCTGGCACGTGCAGTTCCTGATGCACGTTGATGAGTATCCCGATCTGGAAACAATGTTCGACGGTTTTCCGACCGACATCGTGATTGATCATTTTGGGTATATGAAAGCGGCGAAGGGTGTCACGCATCCGGGCTTTCAGGCTTTTTTAGGTTTAATGAAAGGCGGGCGCTGCTGGTGCAAATTCACTGGTGCTTATCGCATCAGCGCGCACGACATGCCGTACCCGGACGTGACGCCGCCGGCGCACGCCATCATCGATGCCAACCCCAACCGCGTGGTGTGGGGCAGCGACTGGCCGCACCCCAAGCACGAAGGCGCCATGCCCAACGACGGCGAGATGTGCAACCGCCTGCTCGAATGGATTCCTGATCCAGCGATCCGTAACCGCGTGCTGGTGGAAAATCCCGCGCACCTTTATGGATTCTGATTCTGGCGCGGGATTTCAGAGCAGACTTATGTGGCGCAGCCACGTTAGTCGTAACTAAAATCCCGCGCGCCTTTATGGATTCTGAGAGGGTAAGACATGCCAACATTATTCGAAAAAATCTGGTCGCAGCACGTGGTGGTGGACAAGGGCAACGAAGCGCTGCTCTACATTGACCGTAATCTGCTGCATGACGGTGCGTTTCACGCCTTCACCGCGCTGAACCGGGAAGGCCGCAAGGTGCGTAAGCCGCGTCAGCAGCTCGCTACTGCCGACCATTACGTGCCCACGCGCGGCCGCGACAAGGGCCTCGCCAGCGTCAACGATGACGACGCGCGCGAGATGCTGCGGCTGTTCGACGTCAACGGCGCCGAGCATGGCATCCGCTGCTTTGGCATGAACGATCCGCGGCAGGGCATTGTGCATGTGGTCGGCCCCGAAACCGCTTTCACGCAACCGGGCATCACCCTCACCTGCGGCGATTCGCACACTTCGACGCACGGCGCGCTGGGCGCATACGCGTTCGGCATCGGCGCTTCGCAACTGAAGCAGGTGCTCGCCACGCAATGCCTGTGGCAGAAAAAACCCAAAACACTGCGCGTTACTGTCGATGGCCAGCTGGGAACGGGCATCAGCGGCAAGGACGTGATCCTCGCTATCATCGCAAAAATCGGCACCGCCGGCGGCACCGGGCATGTGATCGAATACGCCGGCAGCGTGTTTCGCGCGATGGCGCTGGAAGGCCGCCTCACGGTGTGCAATATGTCGATCGAAGCCGGTGCGCGCGCAGGCATGATCGCACCCGACGACACCACGTTTCAATATCTCGCTGGCCGCGAATACGCGCCCAAGGGCGCGCAGTGGGATGCGGCGCTGGCCATGTGGCGCGCACTACCCACGGATGAGGGTGCAAAATTTGACCGCGAAGTATGTCTGGATGGCAGCGCCATCGAACCCACGCTCACCTGGGGCACGATCCCTGAAGAAGCCTTGCCGGTCAGCGGCGTAATTCCCGACCCGGCGACGTTCAGCGACGCGAACAAGCGCGCACACGCGCAATCCGCACTGCGCTACATGGATTTGAAACCCGGAACCCGGCTCACCGATATCAGGATCGACCGCGTTTTCATCGGCACCTGCACCAATGGCCGCATCGATGATTTGCGGGCGGCAGCCGCGGTGCTGAAAGGACGCAAAGTCACCGTGCAAGGCTGGGTATCGCCCGGCTCCACTACGGTCAAGCGCGACGCCGAAGCCGAGGGCCTGCACCGCATCTTCGAGGAAGCGGGCCTCGAGTGGCGTGCCTCGGGCTGCTCCGGCTGCGCCGCCATGAACGGCGATTCCGTGCCCGCGGGCATGCGCTCTGCATCAACCTCAAACCGCAACTTCGAAGGCCGCCAAGGCAAAGGCGCACGCACGCATCTGATGAGCCCGGCGATGGCGGCAGCGGCAGCCATTACGGGGCATGTGACCGATGTGCGGACGTTGATGGCTTGAAAAACTTTTTAACCACAGATGAACACAGATACACACAGATAACTGCCATTGCGCTTGGCCTTGAAAATCTGTGTTCATCTGTGTTCATCTGTGGTTAATTGAATTTAAGGAATTTCCATGGCACCTTTTACCAAACTCACCGCCGTCGCAGCACCCTTCGACATGGCGAATATCGATACCGACAAAATAATTCCGGCACGCTATCTGCGCAAATTGCGCAACACGGAAGCCGGCTACGGCCCGTGGCTGTTTTACGATATGTGCTTTGATGCGAACGGCAAGGAGCGCCCGGAATTCATCCTCAACCAAAGACCGTGGCGCAACACCGGCATCATCGTAGCCGCCGAGAACTTCGGCTGCGGCTCATCGCGTGAGGGTGCCGCCTTTGCCATGCTCGACTGGGGCATAAGCTGCGTGATCGCGCCCTCGTTCGGTGACATCCATTACGCCAACGAAATCCAGAACGGCATGCTGCCCGCCATCCTCGCCGAGGAACACTGCGCGGTGCTGCGCGCACAACTCAAAGCACAGCCCGGATCAAGCATCAGCATCGATCTGGAATCGCAAACCATCGCCGGGCCTGATGGCAAGACCTACCGTTTCGACATCGACGCCGTCTACAAGGAACGGCTGCTGAAAGGCCTCGACGACGTGGGCTTGGTGCTGCAGGAATTGCCGGCAATCGAGGCGTATGAAAAGCAGCACTTTGCGAAAATGCCGTGGCTGGCGTAAGCGGTTCGAGAATAGCGAAACGAATTTCCTTCCATGTTCAGGCTTGGCACATTGGCGCGCGGTGCAAGACGCGTACAAGGGACACAAACGTGGTTGGGCACAGTGTCCACCGCTGAAGGATTTACCAGAGCTTATGTCAAGTTACTGCCTCCTACCCAATTTGTCGCAGAGTCTGTGTGTGCGTGGCTCTTGAGAAATTACGGCGTGCCCACCCCCGAACCGTTGTGGGTTCTGGTGCACAGGCGCGTGCTTTCGGGATATCGATCATGGGCAAAGGGAGAAGAAAGCAGAGTATGCTTTGCAACAAACGAAATGCCGGCACAATCATTGTGGCAAGAGGCCAAGCGCGATCCTGCTGCGTTGATGCGACTGGGAAAATGGGCACACACACTTCCGGCAGGGATTTTCGACGAACTCGTTGCCAATGACGATCGCGAGCCGAAAAATATTCTCACGGACGGACGCAACAATTACTGGCTGATCGACCACAACCATGCCTTTGGTAGTGATCAATGGACGCCGGAGTGGTTACGCGACAACGCGTTTCCGGGCTTTTCCAACAAACTGTTGGAGGTTTTGTCTAAAATGAAGCCTGGACAGCGCATCAAGTTTGGAAAAGAAGCGCCCGCGCATTGCGCCAGCCTTGCCAAGCTATTGAAACAATTGCCTTTACGCGACGTAAGCGATGACTTACGTACACGCAACGCCGTTAATTGGTTTCTGTCCAAACGAGCCGAGCGCCTTGCGGAGATGACAAAGTCTCGCTTGGGTCTGGACGAATTGGATTTACAATCGCGGCCATGACAACCACGCGCCGAAAACTTGAATTCCCGCCGCTTCCGGTACTCTCCGGTGTAGTGCGTGCGGTGTACTTCGAGCCCATTGCGATGTCGGGCGAGCGTTACTGTATTGCCATCGTCGGGCAAACTTCCAGCGGCGACGCTATTGCGCGCAGCACGGTTTCGCCGCGTGTCGCACGGTGTGTCATCGGCGAGTTGGGCGCAAATCTCGTCGGATTCTCGCAGCTTGTGGTGCAAGATTTCAGGATCGCGCTGCACGCCGGCATGGCGCTCAAGAAGTGGCGCCCGCCATTTGACCGTATGTCTTTGAGCGATCCGCGTGAAATGGATGGTAACGACGGCGATCAGATATTGCGGGCCGCGAGCATCAACTTCGCCCTCTTGGCTCACGAAGCTGCACCCGCCAAGGCGGACGAAGAAATAGTGGCCCCGAGCGCGGACGATGAACGACAATTCATGGAAAGCGTACAGGAAGCTGTGCAAACCGCGCGGCCCGGACTTGCCCGTTACTTCGGGCAAACATTCAGTCTCGCAGGCGGCACCGTCAAGAACCGGCTCGATTATTTATCTGGGTCGTATGGCGTGTGTTATTCGACGATCAATCCGTCGACGCCGAAATCCAATCTGCTGCTTCGCGCGCAAAGTGCGCTGTGGAAGTTGGCGCGTGCGCGCGATGCTACTGGATTCGCGCATCCCAAGACACTGGAGGTCGTTCTCTGGACGCCGCAGCCGGGCCTGCCAATTTTCAGTGAGCAGCAGTACGACATCATTGCCGAGACAGTTGCAGAACTGACGAGCGAGGCGGCGAAAGAAACACTTGGGGTAACCCCGGTACACTCTCCACACACCGCAGGCGAGCGCTTGCTGGAGTTCGAGGCTGCCTGATACGTAGCGCACTATAGCGCGGCCGTTTGCGCACATAACGCACGATCCGTAAGGCGGCAATTCAACTTTTAGCGACTCTCTGGGTCGATCTCTTGCTCACTGACCTACGCTGTGCGTATTTGACTCAACTGAACTGCAACCCACTTCTCCGCGTCAAAAGCGCCGGCATTGCGGGAAAAAACATCCTCTGCGTTGTAAGCCATCGCCTCCAATGGGCTGTTTCGGTAGCCGTGGGCCTCCAAGCCTGCTGCGTACATGGCCAGAAAATGTTCTGCACCAAGCAATTGCCATTGGACGACATGAATCAGCTCATGAAAGTACAGCCGTTCATCAGCAGCGCGATGGCGTTTTACAAAGAAAGTATCGAGATAGGTAACGCCGTCGTAATTGCCATTCGCAAATTTAGTAAACTGATGCAGGCCGAGCTCGCCCAAGGGAGGCATTGGGACCTGATCAACAGTCACCACTTTAGTCGAGGCAAGCAGCGCAGCGCCAAAGTATTGCCCCAGCCGCTGAAATCCCTGTGACGCTATCGGGCGCGCTTGTGGCGCGAAAGTATCTAACGTCATGCGAATCCAGGTGATGATCTGTGGGTAGACGGCCTGGAATTCCTGGGGTGTCATCATGCGCCTCCTTAAAGTTCGCCTTTGAACGCGCGATCTAGGATAGCGGGCAGCAGGGCATCGAGTTCGCTGGTGGTTTCGCTTTGCAAACGATTCAGTGAAGCCGTTTCCGTGCGCACGCTACGCAAGAGTTCCTGCGTCGCACGCGACGGTAACGGCATCTTGTAACTGAGAAAGTCTTGTGGATTCAGCCTTCGTCGACGCACATTGGTTCCGGTGCTCGCCCCCGATATTGCGGGCCATATTGAGGGCATACGAAAATAGGTGTCGAGCACTTCGGGCAAAACGCGTTCTTCAACAATCTCGAAAACAGGAAACTCCGTTGACACGACACAGTCATTGCACTCAGGTGGCACAACGCCGAATGCGCCCTCCCACGCCATCAGTTTCGGATACACAAAATTACCGACTCGCAAACGCGTCAATCGTGGATAGGCAAAGTCCATTCCGGTTTTTTGAGTAGATCGAAATACACCACGCCCGAAGCAGTAGACGCCAGCAAACTGATAGATTTCATCAGCTCGAACGGTCACATCAGGAGGCCGAAGATTGACCAAGTCACGCATAGGAACAAGACCAGCACCTTTATCATGAGTGATGAGCGAGCGGCATAACGCTTCAACTTCTTCGGCAGCTTGCTGACGTAAGGCACAGGCCTCCTGGATTTGGGTGGTGAGTTCCCTAATTCGCGCGACGATCTGCCGCTGCTCGGCCAGCCGCGGTAGGGGGATTTCGAGTTGAAGAAAAAACTGCTCTTTGTACCGATTGCGTGTGAGCGGTGTACTACCCGAACAGTCTTCGTCTACTTTGGCAATGATAGACGGCAAGCGAAACCAGTAACTCAGAAAGCTAACATCGATCTTGCCGGAAATAGGAATAAACGTCGGGAACTCCCCTGAAACATAGCATCCATCAAGCGCCGCATCAATTACGCCAAATGCGCCACGGCACGCAAAAAGTCGGCTGTAGATGAAATCATTCGTGGCAACACCGAATAATTTGCTAGCGGAGGTTTGCGTGCCGGTAACGGTCTCACGAAGAAATGGTCCCCGCCCGTCAAGGCGCACACCGAGGAGCCTATATTCCTTTTCGGCGTCGACAATCTCTTCGCGTGCGGTCGGTTTGAGGACTTCCCTCAGCCGCACATTCGGCCACGGCTTGTTCATGCGCCGTGCTGCGCCAGCAGTTTCTGAATACTTCCCATGATTTCCGCGATACGCTGCTCTTTCTGCATAATGCTTTCGACCAGTTGCTCCGGTGGCGAATGGGTAATGTCTTCCCTGCCGCGCGGGTTTTTGCGGTCGAAGTTGCAGTTATTAGCCAACAGTTCAGCCGCAGGCACTTTCCACGCGCGCTCGTTTTCCTTGCGCTTGTTCCACCACGCTATGCAATCCGCGAATTCCTCGAACCGAATGGGCGCGGTTTTGGTGTAGTTCTTGCGACCCTCGGGCAAGGGTTGCTCGTAGTACCACACTTGCTGGGTCGGCCCGCCACGGTCGAAGAACAGCAGGTTAGTCGGAATGCTGGTGTAGGGTGCAAACACGCCATTAGGCAGGCGCACAATGGTATGGAGATTGAATTCCTTGAGCAGTTCTTCCTTGATGCGCGCACACACGCCTTCGCCAGACAACGTCCCGTTGGGCACGATAACCGATGCGCGCGCGGGCTTGCCGGATGCGGCAGGTTGGCGATGCAGCTTGCGCATGATGAGTTGCAGGAAAAGGAGCGCGGTTTCCGACGTCTGCCGATCCTCGGGGAAGTTCCCTTGTATGCCCTTCTCTTCCTCGCCACCGAAGGGTGGATTGGTAAGGATGACATTGACGCGCTGCTTTTCACCGATTTCGGAGAGCTTGAAGCGCAGCGCATTGCCGGGGTCGATCTGCGGTGCATCGAGGCCGTGCAGCAACAGGTTCATCTGGCACAGCAGGTACGGCAGCGGCTTGGGCTCAAAACCGTAAAGCGATTGCTCCTGCAGCACCTTGCGGTCGGCGACGGTCTTCACCTGCTGCGCGAGATGGTTGTAGGCCTCGACCAGAAAACCGCCGGTGCCGCTAGCCGGGTCGAGTACCGTTTCACCCAAGCGCGGGTCGGTCGCTTCGACCATGAAGCGCACTGCCGCGCGCGGCGTGTAGAACTCGCCGGAGTCGCCCGCTGCGTCGCGCATTTCGCGCAGCATGGATTCGTAGAGCGTGCCCAGTGTGTTCAGCTCTTCGCTAGCAGTGAAATGTATGTTATTGATTTTGTGTGTGACTTTAGCGGATTGAAACGATAGCGCTACGATTTTCGGGCGATGTCGAGCATTCCGGTGAAGACGTGGAGACAACGCTGCAATTTGTCCTGTCCTGCTGGGGTCGGCATGAGGTGGCCACATTCGCCGCACTCATCAACTTGGACGCGTCCGACATTGATCTGCTGGCCGGGGAGTATGAGGGGGTAAGTGGTCGAGCGGCGCTGGAGGTTGCGGGCACCACACTGCTGACAGGTGCGAGGCTTAGGCATGGCGGAGAGTGTCCTGTAAGCGGATAGATCCCGCTGGTGATTTTAGCAGAGGTGCGCCGATGCGCAGGCGACAGGCGGGGCGATCAGGCAGCTTGTTTGAGGGGCGTGAGGTTGGCGGCTGCGGTGTCGGCGGGAGCGGGTTTGGCGACGATCGCAGCCTCGGCCAATTGCATCACGTAGTCGAGGGGGTTGAGCTTTTGCAGATCGGCGGTACGAAAGTGGCTGAGCAAGATGGCGTGCGTTTTGGCGCCTTGGGTTGAGCGGTTCTGTTGACTGACCTTGCGGGTGTGGACGGCAACCCGCATTTGCTGCTCGGCATGGTTGTTGTAGGGGCTGACGGACTCGTGATCGAGGAAGGTGAGCATCTCGTGACGGTGGCGACGCAAGCGTTTGATGAGGCGTTTGGCGTGGGGGTCGGCCCATGGGGTGGCGATGAATTGGTCGA
>CAMBCF010000010.1 GCA_945864585.1 Bordetella parapertussis
GAACGTTAGACTGCGTCGAGTCGCCCTGAGAGCACGTAACCTTACGGGTTGCGGGTTGTGACTGATTAGGTTACACTGCCCCTTGTGATCAAATCCTTCGCTCACAAGGGATTGGAGAAATATTTCCTTGCCGGCAATGCCGCCGGAATCCAGGCGATTCATGCTAAAAAGCTCCGCTTGATTCTCGCGCAACTTGACAAAGCAAAGACCATTGACGACATGGACATCCCAACGCTGCATCTGCACGAGATTAAGGGGTCAAGAAAAGGCATTTGGTCTGTGACAGTTCAAGCAAACTGGCGCGTCACTTTCCGCTTAGTGAACGGTGACGCTGAGGTTGTCAACTACCAGGACTATCATTGAGAGGCTTTCATGCAAATGCATAACCCGCCCCATCCCGGTGAGATTCTCCAGGGCCTATGGCTGGACCCGATGGGGATCAGCATTACCGATGCCGCCCAAGCTCTGGGGGTAAGCAGGAAGACGTTGTCGAAGATCGTAAATGGTCGCGGCGCACTCACCCCCGAAATGGCAGTGCGCCTGGGGCGGGCCTTTAGCACCTCGCCAGAGAGCTGGCTTGCGCATCAAGCTGCGTATGACTTGTGGCAACTGCGGCAGGTGAAGATTCGGGTACAGAAGCTGGCTGCTTGATGAATTTGCGTAGTCTAACTTTAGGTGCAGCGGACGCCTGTCGGCGCCGCTGACCACAACGTTATGCGGTACCGAATGCCTGGTCGCATTCGTCGCCAGTGGTGCCCCGGCTAGGTGAAGAGGAGGAGCGCATCCAATGAATGGGAGACCTCGCACGATTAAGACCAACGTGCTGCTCGTAGGCGGGGGACCGGTCGGCCTGACGCTCGCCATGGACCTTGCCTGGCGCGGTATCGATGTCCTCGTCGCGGAGAGGCGAGAGGCCGACGCTCATTCGAGCGCCAAGTGCGGCCAGATTTCGGCTCGCTCAATGGAAATCTTTCGCCGTCTGGGCGTCGCCCACAAGCTGCGCGAAATCGGGCTTCCGCCAAACTACCCGAATGACATCGTCTCGGCCACAAGCGTGACCGGAATCGAGCTCTCACGCGTGCCCATCCCTGCGCGAGGCGAGCGAGGCACCTCCGCAACGGGCCCGGACACGTCGTGGCCAACACCGGAACACACTAACCGGGTCAACCAGACGTTTTTCGACCCGGTACTACTCGCTCACGCGAGAGCGCAACCGCGCATCAGCATCCTCAACTGTACCGAATTCGAGGAATTCACTCAGCACGAGCATGGCGTTACGGCAATGGCTCGCAACCCCGAGAGCGGCGAGGCATTTTCGATCGAGTGTGCGTATCTTGTAGGTTGCGACGGTGCCAGTTCGATAGCCCGCAAGGCAATCGGCGCCGAGTTTAGCGGCACGCCAGTGGTTCAGCGCGTTCAGTCGACACACATCCGAGCGCCGGGGCTCATGAAGAGGCTCCCCGGGAAACCCGCTTGGAATTACCTGTCCCTCAACCCGCGTCGCTGTGGATCCACGATGGCCGTCGATGGTCGCGAGACCTGGATCATTCATAATTTTCTCTATCGCGGCGAAGAGGACATTGATTCCGTCGACCGCGATTGGGCGATCCGGGCGATCCTTGGCGTCGGACCTGACTTTCATTATGAAGTTATCTCGAAAGAGGACTGGATCAGTCGTCGGCTCGTCGCGGACAAGTTGTGGGACCGGCGAGCATTCATATGCGGCGATGCGGCGCACGTGTGGATTCCGCATGGAGGCTACGGCATGAATGCCGGCATTGCAGATGCCGCAAACCTGGCCTGGAAGTTGGCAGCGACGCTGAAAGGCTGGGCCTCGCCGGGCATACTCGATGCCTACGACGCCGAGCGCCAGCCGATCACGGATCAGGCCTCGCGCCTCATTACAGAGATCGCCCAGAGGATCGTGACGCACCGGCGCGAAGTCTCTGACGACATTGAGCGGCAGGATTCCGTCGGTGAGGCCACGCGTGCGCGCATTGGGAAAACAGCCTATGAGCTCGACGTGGAGCAACAATGCTGCGGCGGCCTGAATTTCGGTTACTACTACGACGGCTCGCCGATCATCGCCTATGACGGCGAGCAGCAGCCCGCATATACCATGGGCACGTTTATTTCGTCCACAGCTCCCGGATGCCGCGCGCCTCACCTGTGGCTCGAAGGCCGCCGGTCACTTTACGACGCGCTGGGGCCGGACTACACGCTCCTTCGCTTCGATCCCGCGGCGCGCGTCGCGGGCATCGTCGAAGCCGCGGCGGAACGAAAAGTCCCGCTCACAGTATTGGATGTGAAAGCGCCAGCGGCGCGAGAGGTTTATCGGCACAAGCTCGTAGTAATACGCCCGGACCAGCATGTGGCTTGGCGTGGTAACGAGGACCCGGCCGCTCCGCTGGACTTGATAGATCTCGTCCGCGGCGCTCGCGCAATCCCGACATCGAAAGGGGCATGACTGAGAGAGTTTGCAAGCCGCGAGTTGTTCTTGTAGTTGATCACGATGTAGTTCTCGCCGTCGATCACAGCCGACTGGTTGATCGTGAGTCCGGAATCTTTGCAAATTTTGACTTCCCATCGCTTGTTGAAGCGCGCCAGGTCCGCGTACCTCAACCCACGTGCGAAAGTTCTGAAATGTTGAATGATCGAGGTTTCGATCTTTTCTGAGAGGTCGCGCGCCAATACGCCGGCGGACGGCGCCTTGAAACCGTACTCGTCGAATACGGGTGTGATCTTGTCGTAAAGATTCTTGAGCTTAAGGAACGCCGACTTGACCGCGAGGACGATGCCCTCAATTTCCTCGTCGGTAAGTGGCTCCTTGGGAACGTAACTCTGCTCTGCGGCAGCTAGTTCGGATTGTCGCTGTTCGCGCATACCAGCCTCCCCTTGCGATTCAGCCTTGCACCAGCACAGATAAGAATAATAAAAACAAACACTTATACTACCTCCTGCTCTGCTATGATTTATTTATCCTCTGAACCCACACAGGAATCCACATGACCGGCAGCATACCCAAGGCCTACCGCAACGAAGCGTTTCTCAACAGCCGTGATGGGCGCGCGCTGCGCATACTCGCCGAATACCTCGAGCCGAAAAGCCGCTTTGATCGCGAGCATGTCGACGACACCATCGTGTTCATGGGCTCTGCGCGCACCCTGTCACGCGTTCAAGCCGAGGCCGCGCTCCAAAAGACCGAGGCTGAAGGCAGCGATCTCACCGCCGTGCAAATGGCGCTAAAAATGTCCGCCTATTACGAGGCTGCGCACAACCTCGCGTTGCGGCTGACGCAATGGTCCAAGGCGCTCGACAGCATCGAGAAGCGCTTCGTGGTGTGTACCGGCGGCGGCCCCGGGATCATGGAGGCTGCGAACCGCGGCGCCTCCGCAGCGCGCGGCGTGAATGTGGGCCTCACCATCTCGCTGCCGATGGAGGAATTCGACAACCCCTACATCACACACGGACTGGCGTTTCACTTCCATTATTTTTTCATGCGCAAATTCTGGTTCTACTACCTCGCCAAAGCGGTGATCGTGTTCCCCGGTGGATTCGGCACGCTCGACGAATTGTTTGAACTGCTCACGCTGGTGCAAACACGCAAGATGAAAAAGCCCATGCCGATTGTGCTGTTCGGCACTGAATACTGGAGCCAGGTCGTCGATTTCGACGCGCTGGTGCGCCACGGCATGATCAATGCCGCCGATGTGTCGCTGGTGCATCGCACCGACTCGGTGGATGATGCCTATGACTACCTCGTCAGGCATCTCACCCGGGATGCGCTCGGGCAACCTGGGCTAATGCTGTAGTGCGCCCTCAGCTTAGCCGCGCCCCACCCAGCCGCCGTGCACCGGATGATGCGAGCAGATGAACTCGAGAAAGGCCGGGCGGCCTTTCGCGTTTTCAGCGAGCGCGCGTTTTAACGCGGGGATAACTCCCGACGGCTCGGTGACATCTTCGCCGTGCAATCCGACGGCGCGCGCCATCGCCGCCATGCAGGCCGTGCCGTGATCGGACACCTTCCAGGTATGGGGATCATGCCCGCCTCCCCAAAAACCAGGCCCGTATCCGGAATAGCCGCCGTTGTTGATGTGGATGACAGTGATGCCGATTTTGTAACGCGTCAGCGCCTCGAAGTTGCCCATCATGTAGCACACGCCCGCGTCACCGGTGATGCATACGCACTGCCGGTCGGGATAGGCGAGCTTGGCGCCGATGGCGCCCGCCAGACTAAAGCCCAGCGTCGACACATTACCCCACCCGAGGTGGCCGCGCGGGATCTGCGCTTCGTACACGGTGCTGGTTTGATCGCGCGTGTTGCCGGAGTCCGCGGTGACAAACGACGCCTTGGGGTCGAGCACCTTCATCAGACCGCCGATGACGCGGTAGGGATTCATCGGCTTTTCATCCGACTCCATAAAAGGACGGAACTTGTCGAGGAACACCTGCTTGGCTGCGCGTACCTCTTCGACCAGCGCGGGATTCTTGCGCGCACCGCCCGCCTGCTTCGCAAACTCGTCGATGAGCGCGCGCAGCGTGAGCTTGGCATCGCCGATCACCGCGTGCCGCGTCTCGTAGCTGCGATTGATGTCGAGCATATCCACCGTGCACTGCACGATCACCTTCTTCTCCGGTTCGGGAATCGCGTGACTGAAGCGGTTGGGAAACAGACTGGACCCGATCGAGAACACGAGATCGCACTTGTTCAGAAAATGCGCGGCATGTGAGCCACGCACGCCCACCGACAGCGCGTGATTCTCGGGGAATGTGCCCTTGGCTTTGAGCGTGGTGAGCACCGGCGCCTGCACCATCTCGGCGAACTGCAGCAACTCGGCGGTGGCGTCGGCGTAGTAGACCCCTTCACCGACATAGAACAGCGGGTCCTTCGCGGCCAGCAATGCTTTGACCGCCGCTTTGACATCGTCCGGATCGGGACCGGCGCGCCAGCCTTTCACCGGCACATAAGGGTGTTGCGTTTCCTCGTATTCGCCGAGATCGCGCGGGACAATCAGCAGTACCGGGCCGGGCCGGCCCGAGCGCAGATGCGTAAAAGCGCGGCGCATATAATCCGGCACCAGTTCGGCGCGATCGATGGTGCCGACCCACTTGGTCACCGGCTTCAACGCTTCGGCCATGTTGTAATGCGTGTGCCGGCTGGCGCCCTGACTCACGCCTTCGGTAATCACCAGCAGCGGCGATGAATCCTCCCACGCCTGCGCGATTGCGCCGTAGGCCATCTGGATGCCCGCCGCATTGAGGTTGGCCATCACCGTGCATACGCCGATGCGTTTGCCGCAGGCCACGCGCGAAAATGCGTCGGCAACCGCCACCGCAAAGCGTTCCTCACCCATCATCAGGATCGGCATACCCTCCTCACCTAGCGCGTTGTTCACATGATTGGTGGGAAAGCAACTCACCCATGGAACGCCCTCAGCCTTCAGTATCCGTGCAATACCATTCGCCGCTTTTATTTTCATGACGTATCTCCCAGGAAGGTTGAGGCCTGCATTGACAACAGTTTAGAAGAGAATCGGAAATTCAGCCAGTGGATACGCGAAGTTAGATCACCGCATTGAATAGCGATATAGTTCGCGCATAATCAAGGCATCCTCCCTTTGCCGAACCCTGAAAGAAAAACCATGAGCAAGCCAGAACCGCTGTTCCCGCCCGCTGCCAACTGCCCGGAGTGCGGCAAGAAAATTCGCATCAAGTGGGCCTTGCCGCGCGAAGTGTCTGCGGGCCTCAATGGACTGGGACGCATGAAATGCCTGCATTGCGGTGCCAATCACGTGCGTGCGGTCGGCCCGGAAGACGCCATACAGGAAACATCGCGCATGTTCGCCCTGCAATACCATCAGGCCTGCGGGCATGATCATGGGCACGAGGGCCACGATCATGGCGTTGCCATCATTCCCGGCAGCGACACGTTCGCTTATATAAAACTGCCGGGGTAAAAAACCGTCGAGGAAGGCGCTGTCAGGCCGCCACAGGCGTAATTTCACGCTCGATGCGCTTGGCGTTTGCGCGCTCAGCAAGCCGCAAGTCATACGCCGCCTGCAAATTGAGCCACGAGCGCGCATCGCCACCAAAGTATCGCGCGAGGCGCATGGCAGTATCGGCAGTGACGCCACGCCGTTCGCGGACCACGTCATTGATCCGCGGCGCGGGAACATTCAGCGCCTTGGCGAGCGCATTCGCGCTCAAGTTGAGCGGCGCCAGGTAATCCTCACGCAAAACTTCGCCGGGATGCACCGGCCGCATGCCGTTTTTGAACATCACATTTCTCCGTCAGTGATAATCTACAATTTCAACGTCTTCCGGTCCAGACGTTGTCCATCGAAAACACAGCCGATACTGATCGTTGATGCGCATGCTATGTTGGCCGGCGCGGTCGCCCCTCAATGCTTCCAGCCTGTTGCCCGGCGGGGCGCGTAGGAACTCCAGCGTTTCCGCCGCATCAAGCTGCGCCAGCTTGCGCATGGCGACATTGGCGAAACCCGAAAACTGTCTACTCTTACCCGACTCGAACAAAGCTTGTGTATCGGCACACCGAAAGCTCTTGATCATGTTTTAAAGAATATAACGAATAACGTTAAACGTCAAATACAAACCACATAAAAATACGTTTAAAAATAATAGGCTACACTATCGCTCACCCATTGCAGGCGCCTGCCAGCGGGTATCGAGATCAAGCGGCCACACCGGACGCGGCATGCGCTTCCACGCACACCGTTCGAGTACCGGTGAAGTCAGACCTGCGGCATCGACTTCGATGATGCGCTGGTCGGGGTACCAGGTGTCGATGCCGGCACGAAAGTGGCCGCGCGATTTCACCACCAACGAAGAAAAGTCACCGATGTCCAGCCCGAAGGTCTCGAAGAACACCGGGTCCGCGCACTGTATGCGCCGCGAGCACAGCACCATGGTGAGGCCGCCGACGCGGATGGCCGCGGACGGGCCGAGGTGTACCGTGCGCCCCGCATAGACGCCGCGCCGCCCGACCACCACACCGTCGGAGAGCGCGAGAACCGTGGCTTCAATGGGAACAGCACGCCCGTAGACATCGGCACGCCCTTGGTTGAGTATCATGCGCACGCTTGCACCCACCCCCGCTGCATGGCAGCGCGCCGCTGCCGCGGCATCGACAAAATTGCCCAGCAGCACGCGTTCAACGCGTTCGGCTAAAAGTCGCTCGAGGATGTCGGTGGTGTTGCCGCGTCCGCCGCCGCCCGGATTGTCGGCGACATCGGCGAGGCAGACCGCCGTGCGCTCACCATCGCGGCCCGCCTGCGCGGCGCGCGCGATGGCATCGTTCAGCGGCGTGAGCTGCACGCGGAAGCGCTCGCGCCCGGCCCACGCGAATTCGGCGAGCTGCTTCGCGAGCGCCTTTGGTTTGTCGCCTCGGCCATAGGTGAGTATGGTGATGCCGCCCTCGCGCACGTCGCCAAATACGAAGCCGCCGAGTATCGACACCACCGGCAACTCGGGGCTTATGTGCCGCTGGCCCTCGGCGATCATGTCGGCATAGGCGCCGCGCGCGGTGAGCAGCGTCACCGACGGCGGCATGATCGGCATGCGGATGAAGGTCTTCTCCCAGCGTTCACCGGCAAGCAGACGGCGCATCAGCGTAGCCGCCTCCTTGCCGCGCTCGCGCCGGTCGACATGCGGGTTGGTGCGATAGGAGAGAATGCAGTCGGCGCAATCAAACATGCGGCGCGAAATGTTGGCGTGCAGATCTACGGTAGACAGCACCGGCACATGGGGGCCGGCCGCCTCGCGCGCAAGCGCGTACAGCGCGCCGTCGGGGTCCTCGGCGCCTGAGGAAGTCATCGCGCCGTGATTGCAGATGTAGATGGCATCGAACGGCGCTGCCGCCGCGAGCAGGGTTCGCATGCGCGCGAACGTGGCATCGATGAAGTGCTGATCGGCCGGGCCGCCGGGTTCAGTGCCAGTGATGAGTATCGGCGCCGGCTCCCACGGGCCGCTGGCGTTCATGACTCCGACAAAGCCGGGAATCTCGCCCGGCATCGCGGGCGCGGGCCGCGCAGCTTCAGCGAGCATCGCTGCGCCCTCGAAGTAACACGAATTGCGGAAATCTTCCTCGGTGGATACCGGGGCAAACGCATTGCTCTCGAGATGAATGCCGAGCAGGGCGACGCGCGGGCAGCTTGTGGTCATGATGATCCCTCTGGTTTGATGCAAGTGTTCCCTTGTCCCGGAGGGCGAGGAGTGAAAAGCCCGGCTACGCCCCCCTCGCTCCGCTCTCCCCCCCGGGCTAACCTATGCATACATCTTCCGTAGCCCGGAAGAAGTCCGAAGGACGTATTCCGGGAAGAAGCACCGCGCATCGACAGCACGCGAGTTCATCCACTCACACTTCCCCGGAATACGGCCATGAAAAGCTATGGCCTTCTTCCGGGCTACATGCTCTAACACTCAAAGTTGTGTGCATGGATTCGCTCTCCGGGAGACAGGGTTAGGAGTCGCGCAGATACGTCATTCTCAATAACTTCAGATCCTCCGGATGTGTTTACGCACTGGATGCTGGCGTCCGCCAGCGTGACGGGTCTTAGTGCCCTTCCAACTTTCCCGCCAGCGCAGGGTCAAACTGGCCATCGATGAGTATGAACACGATATCGCACGGTGCATTGGAGCGATTGCTCCAGGCGTGATTGGTGCCGCACTGAATCATCGTGTCGCCCGCCTTCAGCAGCACTTCGCTGTCGTCGAGCACGCAGTAAATTTCGCCCGCGAGGATGAGCACGTAGTCTATGGTCTCGGTGCGATGCATCAGCGGATGGCGCCCGTTCTTGCCGAAGGTAGATGCCTGCTCGTTGCCGAGTGCAGCGAACAGTTTTTTCGATTGCTCCGGGCTCATATTGCGTATCTCGTCGCCCTCCGGCATCACGCGGTTGATACGGAACACGGTGCCGTTTTTCTCCGGCATCTGCCGCCGCGGACCCAGCGTGGGTTCTGCGTGATTCGCCAATACCGGCGCGGGCGTCGCATGGGTGCGCCAGATGTCGGTGGAAACGTAACCGGGGCGCGCCGGATTAGTCATCACAAACAGCGCCGGGCCATCTGAGGTAACAACGGCTTTGCCGTTTGCGTCGTGGCCGGTGACTACGCGTCGAACCATAAGGTGCTCCTTCTTTCCGTTAGCAGTGGGAAGTGCGCATTATCGTCGAGGATGGGGTGTAATCACATCCGCTGATGCGGCATTTATATTGTGATATACTTTTGATATCAATTCAATGGAATGCAATTTCCCATGGCTGCCCAAACCACCACCCGGCGCAAAAAGCCACCCACTGCCGGCATTCTGCTGCGCTATCGCGAAAAAGATTCGGCGCTAGGCGTCTCGCGCGAGACAGCAATCAGTCTTGCCGAAACACTCGGCGTTTCCGAAACGCAGGTAATCCACGTGGCACTGGCGCAACTGGCGCGGCAGACGCTGCCGCGTTATGAGGTGGATAACGGCCCGCTGACGGAAGACCAGTATCGCGCTATCGGGAAACAAGTGCCGCAACAGGGCTTTGGCAGCTCGCGCAAGCGCCTGTATTGATGGCGGCTCGACGCTTCGCGCTGCCGGAGGTGGGTGACATCGTGTGGTGCTGGTTTCCGTATGAGGGGTTTACCAAGCCCGGACCGAAACCACGTCCGGCGTTGGTGATTGATGTGGGCGCGTTGCGTGGCGAGCCTGCGGTTGAAGTTATTTATGGCACCAGCCAAAAGCTCAACCAGCTTTATCCCGGCGAGTTCACCATCACGCCGGAGGACGGTGGTGCATACGCGCTGTCGGGATTGAGTTACCCCACCAAGTTCAACACGAGGCGCCCGGTATTCCTGCCTTACAACGATGCATGGTTTGCACCCGCGCCCGGTGCGGCTTACGGACAAACACCCAAACTCGGCGTGTTGCACCCCAGTCTGTTGCCGCGCGTGGCTGCGGCTGCGCGTAACAGACGAAGCTGAGTTCCTGCTACTGCTTGAACACCACCGGCGCCAGCGTATTCTGGTCGATCATCACATCGATCAGCGCGGGCTTGCCGCTGGCCAGCGCACGCTGGATCGCGCCCTCAAGATCACCGGGTTTGGTGACGCGTTCACCGTAGGCGCCGAACACTTTTGCCAGCGCGCCGAAGTCAGGGTTTTTGTAATCCACTGCGAAAAAACGCCCGCCGAAGTGTTCGTTCTGGAACGCACGCTCGTTGCCGAGGCCCTCGTCGTTGAAGATCACATGCACCACCGGAATGTTTTCGCGCACTGCGGTTTCCAGTTCACCGATGTTGCACATAATGCCCATGTCACCCGAGGCGGAAATCACCGGCCTCTCGGGGCATGCGAGCTTGGCGCCGAGTGCTATCGGGAACGATCCGCCGACCGACGCCCAGTCGTCGATACACATAAACGTAAACGGCTCGTAGCTCTTGAAGTAGCTACGCACATGCTTGCCGCCATTGCCGGCATCCACCACGCAGATGCCGTTTTTCGGCAACACCTTGCGTATCACGTGCGCAACCCACTGTGATTGAATCGGCACCGCATCGGGTTTGAGCACGCTAGTGAGCTCAGCATCGAAATCGGCGCGCGCTTTGGCGACATCGACCCACGGCTTGCGTGCGCCTGACTTGCCCGCGCGCTCGGCGAGGCCTTTGATAAAGCTCATGGCAGAGCCCGCCACGCCCATTTCCACCGGGAAGATGATACCGATTTGTCCGGGTGCTGCGGTGTGATGAATGATTTTTGCGTTGGCGCTGAACACGCCGTACTTGTACATGGTCGAAAACACATCAAAGTGCGAGCCGACAGCGACGATGACGTCGGCCTTCGGTGCGTTTTTATTGGCGCTCGAAAACCCATTACGCCCCAGCGGCCCCAGCGCCAGCGCATGCGTGGAGGGGAATCCATCGGGCGAATACTGCAACACCGCCACCGGAATGCCGCTCGCAGTGGCGAGTTTTTCCATTTCACCCACGACTTTTTCTTTCATTACGCCGCGACCGATCACGAACAGCGGGCGCTCGGCTTTGCAGATCAGCGCCCACGCCGCATCGAGTTGCACAGGGTCGCATACCGCCGGCACGGTGGCGCGATAGGCCGCGGGGGCGATGGCCTCGACCTTCACCTTTTGCAGCATCACTTCATTCGGCGCTTCCAGATGCGTGGGGCCTTGCGGCTCCGTGAGTGCCACGCGAAACGCCTTGCGCACCATCTCCTGTATCCGTTCCGGATAGGGAATGCTGTAGGCCCACTTGGTAATCGGGCGCATGAACGGTATCTGGTCCAGATCCTGCGTGGCGTCGCGCTCGCGCATCTCACTTTCCTGCACACCACAGATGCTAATGAGCGGCACGTTGCCTTTGTTCGCGGCAGCAATCGCGGTCACCAGATTGGTGAGGCCCGGGCCTTCGGTGGCGGTGACCACAGCGGGCGCGTTGCGCGCGCGCGCAAAACCGAGCGCCATGAACGCGGCGCCCTGCTCGTGGCGCGTGAGGATGAAGCGTATCTCCCGTGTGTCGCGCAGCGCGTCGAGAAACGCCAGATTCTGCGTCCCCGGGATGCCGAAGACGTGATCGATGCCTTCGCGCAGCAGCGCATCCACCATCGCGCGGGAGCCGGTGACGCTTGTCTTGTGCTCGGTGCTGTCCATTGCAACCATCCTTATCGCAAATGCTTGTTGAAAAAATCCACTGTGCGTTGCCATGACAGTTTGGCCGCCGCTTCGTCGTAGCGCGGCGTGGTGTCGTTGTGAAAACCATGCTGCGTATTGGGATAACTGAACCACTCGTAGCGCACGTTGCTGGCCTTCAGCGCGGCCTCATACGGCGACCAGCCATCATTGATGCGCGGATCGTCTGACGCATTCTGTATCATCAGCGCCGCCTTGATCTTCGGCACATCGCTTGCCGCGGGTTGCACACCGTAGTAGGCCACGCCCGCTGTAAGATCGGGCAAGCGCGTGGCCAGCAGATTGACGATGCCGCCGCCAAAGCAAAAACCGACTGCGCCGATTTTGCCGGTGCATTCGGGCCGCGCCTTCAACACGCTTGTACCCATCACCAGATCTTCGATGCGTTTTTTGGTGTCCTGCTTGGCGAAGAGTTCACGGCCTTTGTCTTCGTCGCCGGGATAACCGCCCACCGGAAACAAGGTATCGGGCGCGAACGCGACGAAATTCAGCAGTGCGAGTCGACGCGCCACGTCTTCGATGTAGGGATTGAGGCCGCGATTCTCGTGCACCACATACACGCCGGGCAGCTTGCCGCTGGCCTTCGCAGGCGTGACTAAATAGCCGCGCATTCTGCCGTGGCCCTGCGGCGAGTCGTATTCGAGATACTCGGTCTTGATGCGCGGATCATCCTTTTTGACCTGCTGCGCCCACGCGAAATTGGGTTGCATGCTTTGCAGCATGGCCGCTGCCGTCACACCACCCACGGCGAATTTTGCCGCCTCATCCAGAAACTCGCGGCGGCTCTTGCTGCCATGCACATAGCCGTCAAACAGTCTGAGCACTTCCGGTGGAAAATCACTGGCTTTCTTGCGTTCCATGGTCAATATTCCCCCTATGGTTAGTGAAATCAGGATGCGAAAGCTTCCGTCAGCGCCAGGGTATAGTCAAGCCTGAATTGACAAACACCGTGCGGTAGCGTTTGATTGCAGACAATTTGACGGATTGTGATGAGCGCTGGTTGACGGGAGACGGCGTATGGCGAAACTGCGCGTAGCAAAAACTTTTATCGAGCATCAATTGTTCGGCGGCGCATTAAGCCCCGTCAGCATCAATAATATTCAACTGTCTGTGGACGGTTATATCATTTTTGACATTTCCGGCGGCTGTGTTCCCGACGTGGAATGGGTGAGCAGCTTCGTCTCGGAGCCGGACAAACAACTGGCATTCATGCCGGATTAGCGCTGTGGCTTAAAAACTTTTCGCCGGCGACAGATTTTTGGTGTGCAGCGTCTTGCCGGCATCCCACGGGTGAGCGCGCGCTACTTCTTCGTTCACTGCGGTGCCCCAGCCCGGCCCTTGGGGAATCGTCATGTGGCCGGCAATAATCTCCGGCGCGTGGGTGACGAGTTCGTCTTTCCACGGCACGTCGTCGATGTCGATTTCCATGATACGCACATTGCCCAGCGTCGCGCACAGGGCAGCACTCATGTGCGTGGAAAGATGGCTGTAATGATTGTGGGGGGCGACGTTATGCTGAAACGCCGCCGCCAGATCACCGACCTTTTTTCCCTGCACGATGCCGTTCCACGGCACATCGATCATGAACACATCGGCAGCGTGGCGCTGAAAAAACGGCAGATAACCGCTCATGTGGATCAGCGTCTCACCGGTGCAAATGCGGGTGCTGGTCGATTGCTTGATCTGCGCCAGCGCGTCCGCATCGATGGTGTCGATTTCCAGCCAGTGCAGGTTGAACGGCTCCAGCGCCTTGGCAATGCGCATGCACGCTTCGGGCTTGAAATGCCAATTGAGATCGAGGTTGATGTCGAAGTCCGGGCCCACCGCTTCGCGCAGGGTGCCGATGTGTTTTTCGATATGCGCGATCAGTCCATTCGGCGCCCAATCATCGGTTGGCCCCATGGTGACGCCAAAACCACCAAAGCCGCTGAACCAGGTGCCGTTCTGGCCCGGCATCACGATATTGGTTTTGAGCGCGGTAAAGCCGCGCGCGACGACTTCCTTGCCCAGCGCGGTGACATCGGCCCAGCTGTTGATCGGCGGCGCGCCCACCATCTCGTGATGGCGCACGCGTGTGGTGCCGCAGTGCGACCAGTACAGCCGCACCTTGTCGCGCGTCGGCCCGCCGAGGAGTTCAACCACCGAAATATTGCGGGCGCGCGCCGCAATGTCCACCAGCGCACATTCAATGCCCGCCATCGCCCGCGCCACGATGCCGCCGGAGCTGGAGCGCGTCATGCGCGCCATATCGATGAAGCGCGCCTCATACGCGCGCGGGTCCTGCCCTATGAGTATGGTCGAGAAATCGCGCACCGCGCCACATACGGCATGGGGCACGCGCGTGTCGGAGCATTCGCCCCAGCCGGTGATGCCCTCATCGGTTTCGACCTTGACGTAAGTCCACGCGCGCCAGCCGCCATCGACGACGAAGGTTTCGAGTTTGGTGATTTTCATTTTAGTATCCATTAATTGATCGTGGAAAAACCATCCGTTACAGCACCGACCGCACCAGCCCGCCATCGACACGTATAGTGGTGCCGGTGATGTAACTCGATTTTCCCGACGCCAGAAACGCCACCAGATTCGCCAGTTCGCGCGGATCACCAATGCGGCCAACAGCAGTTTCCTTGGCGCGCTCTTCCAGCGCTTTCTCCAGCGAAATACCCAGCTCCTTCGCGCGCGCTGTAACGTTGCCGAGCATGCGTTCGCTCAGCAATGAGCCGGGACACACGTTGTTGACCAGTATGCCGTCACGCCCGACTTCATCGGCAAGACTTTTCGCAAACGCCACCACGCCCATGCGCGTGGCGCCCGACAGCGCCAGATTCGGTATCGGCTGATACACCGTGCTGGCGAGGATGTTGATAATGCGCCCGCCTTTTTGCGCACGCATATGCGGCAGCGCCTCGCGCGACATGCGCGCGAAAAAAAGCAGCGAACGCTGCACCGCTATCGCCCATTGTTCTTCGGTCGCATCAATCGATTTCGCCAGCGGCGGACCGCCGGAGTTGCTCACCAGCACATCGATGCGTCCGTATTTTTCGGCGGCGGCGGCAAATAATTTCTGGATGGTTTCATTTTTTTCCAGGTCGCCGGCGAACACGAATACATCCGCTTTGGTCTTCGCGCGGATATCCTGCGCGGCCTGCTCAAGATCGGCTAGACTGCGGCTGCACATCACCACTTTCATGCCTTCTTCCGCCAGCACTTGCGCACACGCGCGGCCGAGGCCTTTACTCGCGCCGCCGACGATGGCGACTTTGTTTTTGAGTTCCAGATCCATGATGGAGTTCTTTAGTAAGTATTTGTTTTTATTAATTTTTTCTGCTTGGTGGCTATGAGGCGAAGGCAATGCACGAGGGCGAGCCGGTAGCGATGATCAAACCCGTGGGCGCCGGCTTGCCGCTCGCCGCGTCGAGCTTGAAGGCGACTATGGTATCGCTGTCTTCGTTCGCCACGTACAAGTTTTCGCCGGCGGGATCGAGTGCGAAAAAGCGCGGTTTCCTGCCCTGTGTCGATTCCCATCCAACGTGGGCAAGCGTGCCGTCTTTGGCATCCACCGCAAAGGTCGCAATGCTGTTGTGTCCGCGGTTCGACACGTAAACAAATTTACCGGATGGCGCAACCGCAATTTCCGCGCCGGTGTTGTCGCCCACAAACGTCACCGGGGTCGTGGTGATGATATGCACCGGCGTCAAGGTGCCGCCCGTATCACGATTGGCATCCCACTGATAGGTTGTTACCGTCGAATCGAGCTCGTTAATCAAATAGGCAAACGGCCGCGACGGATGAAATGACAAATGCCGCGGCCCGGCGCCGTAGCGCGATTTCACAAACGGCGGATCGTTAGGCACGAGTTTGCCGCTGGCAAGGTCGAGACGGTAGATGTGCGTCGCATCTTCGCCCTTGTCGGGTGACACCAGAAAGCGACCGGCGGGATCGAACACCACTTGATGCGGATGCGCGCCGAGGCCCTGCTCCCGCTTGTACGGCCCCTCCTTGCCCGGCGGCACCACCGCGTCGGTGGACGGCGCGAGCGAGCCGTCCTGGTTAATCGGCAGCGCGGCAATGCCCGGCCCGTTCGCCACCACTACATACTGATCACTCGGATCAACAACCAAATGCGGCCCATTATCACCGCTGCTCGGCTGTTGATTGAGAAATTTGAGCCGGCGCGTTTGCGCATCAATCGCGTAGGCGCTCACCGTATCGCCGTCGCCGTGCGAGGCGTAAAGAAAACGCTGTTTGCCGTCGAGCGCAACATAGCCGGGATTGGCTATGCTCTCGAATACTTCAACCAACGACCAGGTGCTGAATGAGCCGGATGACGCGTCAACACGGTAAACGCCGATGCCCTTACCGCGCGCCTTGCGATGCGCGGTGGTAAAACAGCCTACGTAGGCAAACATGATGTGGATTTATCCTGGTTGCTACAACCCCAGCCCGCCATCCAGCAGCAGGGTCTGTCCGGTCATGTAGTCGGATGCATCCGACGCGAGATAGAGCGCCAGCAACCCAACTTCCCTGAGCCGTCCGGGCCGCTTGAGCGGCACCGTCTGCTCCGCGCGCTGTGCGCTCTGCCGCACACGTTCTTCGCCGGATGTCACCACGTCCGGAAATATGCCGGGCGCAATGGCATTGACGTGAACGTGATAAGGCGCCCACTCCAGCGCCTGTGCCCGCGTAAATCCGGCGAGCGCGGTCTTGGCCGTGGTGTAGAGCACCATGTCGCGGCCGCCCTGATGCGCAGTCCACGACGCAATATTGATGACCTTGCCGGAGCGGCGCGCCAGCATATGCGGGCCGACGGCGCGCGTGCACAGCAGCGCCTCGGTCAGGTTGATATCCATGATGAAGCGCAGTTCGTCGTCGGAGGCGCCTTCGCCCTCCTTGCCCGGCAGCGCCACCAGCGGTTTGCGGATGGAGTCTCCCAGCGCATTCACCAGCACATCGATGCGTCCGAAGGTGGCGAGCACGTAATCAACCGCGCGCTTGACATCGTCCGCCTTGGTCGCGTCGGCGATGACCGGAACCACACGCCTTCCGGATGCCGCGGCGATCTGCGCCGCAACGCCTTCCACGTACTTCGGCGTCAATGCGTTGAGCGCAATATCCGCGCCCGCCTCGGCCAGCACCTGGGCAATGCCTTTGCCGATGCCGCGTCCGGCGCCGGTGATAAAAACGACTTTTCCCGTAACATCAAATTCAGCAGGCATCATGAGGTCTTCTCCTGTGGTGTGGCCCTGTGGTGTGGCCCTGTGTGGCGGCCACGGCGCATTATCGAACACGCGACGTGCAAGGCGCAACAGGGCGCATCGCTACGGCGGATTCACATTACTGGTAGGGCGGGCAAAACGTTTTTGTTTTGCCCACGCGGTCGAACATGAACCTCTCCACTACGCGTGAACACAAAAGGCGTGCCAAACACGCGCTGATGCCACAATCAGACCATGACTTTCAAACGCCTAAGTTCAAAATAACATTTTGCGCAGGCGCGCACATCGACCAGCGCACGGTGCGCGCCAGTGAATTCTTCGTGAAATAGTTTGCCGTAGAGTTCCTGCAGCGTAGGCCACTTGTTGCCGTACGGGCCGGGTATGCGGCAGTAATTCGTCGCCGATTGCATGGTGCATTTTCGTTGCCTGGCCTCGACGTGATTAGGATAGCCGGCACGCAACAGTTCGGCGCCAAGAATCTTTTCGTCAAACTGCATGTTGTGCGCGATCAGCACAGATGCATTAGCGATGTCCGCCACCAGCGGATCGAAGATAGTCTTGATCGCGATCCCGTTTTGCATCGCCAATGCGGTGGTAATACCATGAATCTTCGCTGCGCCGGGCGGGATGGTGTAGCCGTCCGGCTTGACGATGTGCTCGGCGCTGGCGATTTCGTTGCCTTTTTCATCGGCAACTAGCCACGCTATTTGCACCAGCCGGGGCCAGTTTTTCAAATCGGACGCCGGAGCCTTGTAGTTCTTCGGAATGCCGGTCGTTTCTGTGTCAAAGAACAGGTACATGGGGTCTGTGGGCCTTGCGTTTAAATTGGCCTATGCAATATTGCCATTGATCTCACGCTCGCGCCTTGTGGTTTCTAATTTTGCCGTGCAGTATAGGCGCGCGTCGCAAAAGCTGCCAGCGCCACAGCGGAGTAACCAGCATGTTCAAACTGCAAGTACAGGACGATGACAACGATGCGCGCGTTTGGCACGATGTCAAAGGGCCGAACGGCGAATTGCTCAAGTTCGAGAAGGAAGGCGACGCGCGCGCCAGGCTCGAAGAATTATTCCCGGTGCTGGTGAAAATGGAACGCTACGCCGGCCCCAAACGCACACGGGTGATCAACATCATTACCGACGACGACGATTGGCCGAAGAAAAAATCGTAGGGCGGGTTAGGCGACGGGGTTGGTCGCCGTAACCCGCCATGCCGCGATGCCTACACACTGAACGGCGGGTTACGGCGCAAACAACGCGCCTAACCCGCCCTACGGACTAATCAATTTTCAACCCCGAAGTCTTGACCACATTCGCATACTTGTCGTACTCACGCTTTAAAAACGCCGCAAACTCCTCAGGACTGTTGCCCACCGGATCAGCGCCCTGCGCTTCGAACTGGCTTACGGTTTCCGGCGCGCGCAGCGCTTTGAGCAAGGTTTCGTGTATGCGTAGCAAGTGCGGCTTGGGCGTTCTGGCCGGCGCGAGCAGCCCGAACCACGCATGGAATTCGTAACCCGGCACGCCGGCTTCGCTGATGGTGGGAAGCTCCGGCATTTGCGCTATGCGTTTGCTGTGAGACACGCCCAACGCACGCAAACGCCCGGCTCTGACGTGGGGGGCCAGCGGCGGTATCGAGCCGAATATCACGCGCACGTGTCCACCCAGCACATCGGTCACGCTTTGCGGCGCGCCTTTGTAAGGCACATGCAGCAGGTTAATGCCCGCCATGTTCTTGAACAATTCGCTCGCCAGATGATTCGGTGCGCCGTTGCCCGCCGAGGCATAGTTGATTTTGCCCGGCTCGGCCTTGGCCGCCGCGATCAGTTCCTTTACAGTTTTAAACGGCACACTCGGGTGTGTCGTCAGCAAGTACGGCCCCGCCGAGATCAAACTCACCGCGGTGAAATCACGCAGAGTGTCGTAGGGCACATTCTTTTGCAGATGCGGCAGAATGGTGATCGGCCCCTGACTGCACATCAGCAAGGTGTAGCCATCGGGCGCGGCACGTGCCGCGAGTTCAGTGCCAATCAATCCGCCCGCGCCACCGCGATTATCGATCACCATCTGCTGGCCAAGCAGGTTCGACATCGCGGGGGTGAGCATGCGTGCGAGCAGGTCGACGGTGCCGCCGGCGGGAACCGGGACCAGGATACGCACGGGTTTGGTGGGGTAGTTTTGTGCGTGTGCGGCGCCTGCAACCGCAAGTACTGCCACGCAGAAAACTCCCATCACGCTGCCGCTGGAGCCTATGTTCATCGCGCTGTTGTACCTACTGGTGCCAGCGCCAAGCCTACCGCCGCCGTGGTGGCCACCGCGCCGCCCGCCAATGTACCTTTCAGAAATTCACGCCGATGGATGCCTTCGTCTTTCATGGTGATCTCCCTGTAAAGTCGGACTTTCCCATTATAATCGTCCGCGTCGCAAAGCACAGTTGGCTTCAGGAGCGTGCATGTCATTGATCTTCAAAGCGTTGACGGTTTGCATCGTATTTGCACTGGGCTGCGCACCGGTACACGCACAACAATACCCCACCAAGCCCCTGCGCCTGGTCGTTCCCTTCGGTCCCGGTGGCGTCGGCGACATTACCGCGCGCACCGTGGCACAGAAGATGGGCGAGGCCATGGGGCAACAAATCGTCATCGACAATCGCCCCAGCGCCAGCGGCATCGTCGCTGCCGAAATGGTCGCTAGGGCCGAGCCCGACGGCTACACGCTGATGCTGCGCAACAACGCCAACGCGGTGAGCATGGCAATGTTCAAAGCGCTGCCCTACGACACACTCAAAGACTATGCGATGGTCAGCACCATCGCCGCGTTCAGTCTCGGCGTGCTGGTGGCGCCGGATTCTCCGGTGAAAACCGACCGGGAATTGATCGCGCAGGCGCGCGCGGCAGGCGGCAAATTTAACGCCGGCAGTATGCAGATCGGCAGCGCGCAGTATTTGGCGGCGGAGTTGTTCAAATCGCTGGCCGCGCTTAATTACACGACCGTGCCGTTCAACAACACCGATGCTGTGATCGGCGCGCTGCGCGGCAATGAGGTGCAGGTTGCCTTCGAGTTTCTGCCGCCGGTGCTCGGCCAGATTCGCGCCGGCAGCCTGCGCGCGGTGGCGGTGTCTTCAAAAACACGTTTCACGCTGCTGCCCAGTGTGCCGACGCTGGATGAATCCGGGCTGCCGGGCTACGATGTGATTTCCTGGAATGGCATCGGTGCGCCGGCGAAAACACCGCGCGCCATGGTGGATCGTCTGCACAAGGAAGTTCACGCCGCGGTCAATTCGCCAGCGGTGAAACAGCGCTTTGCCGAACTCGGCATCGAACAAAATCTCAGCACGCCCGAAGGCATGCGCACCTTCGTCATCAGCGAAATCGCCAATTGGAATGCATTGATTGATAAGGCGAAGATTCCGCGACTGTGAAGGGGTGAGGACGTGAAGGGTGAAGGGTGAAGGGTGAAACGTGAAAGGAAGTTCAATGCTGCTCAAGGACAAAATTGCGGTCATCGCGGGCGACGCCTATGGTATCGGACAGGCGGCGGCCATGCTGTTCAGGCGCGAAGGCGCACAGGCGATCTGCATCGACGACAAGGCCGGCATGGAAGGCTCGCGCACGCTACACATGGGCGAACTGGAGGTGCCATATATTCACGCCGACGTCACCGATTCGGCGCAGGTTCAGGCCGCTGTGCGCGCTTGCGCAAAGACCTTCGCCAGGGTGGACATACTTTTCAACGTCGCCGGGCGCGGCGCGATCAAGCAGTCGTTCGAGGAAACCAGCGAAGACACCTGGGCAACCATGATCGGCCGCAACCTCACCTCGGGATTTTTATGCGCGAAGTATTTTTTGCCGCTGATGAAGCAGGCGGGATCGGGCTCGATTATCAATCACGCATCGATTGACGGTTTTCTCGGCAACCCTTCGCTGGTTGCTTATTCTGCCGCGAAAGGCGGGGTGCTGCCGCTAACCCATGTGATGGCGCACAATCTGGCCAAATACAATATCCGGGTCAACAGTATTGCCACCGGTGGCATACGCGAGACCGCGGCACCCGCAAGACCTCGTGATCAGGCGCGCATCGCGGTGACACCCGCACAACGCATGGGCACGGCGGAGGATGTGGCGAAAGTCGCGTTGTTTCTCGCGTCGGACATGTCCTCGTACGTGAATGGCACGAACATCGTCGTCGATGGCGGGCGCACCGCCACCACGCATGGCTGTTACGACGATTAACGATCCCGTTTAATCTTTCGCGGGCGTGAGCGCCGCGCGCTGCTCGATTATCGTAAAAATCACGCTGGTGTCTTTTTCGCCCAGCCCGGCGGCAAGGGCAGCCTGCTGATAGTGTTGGGCCATGTTCGAGAAGCTCACAGGGACATGGACTTCCTTCGCGATCGCATGAAAGGTGTCGAGGTCCTTGTTCATCAGCGCTACTTTGAAGCCGGGCTCGAAGTCGCGCGGAATCAATGCGCGATCGACGCGCGCCAGCGCATTGCTGTTGCCGCTGCTCGCTTTGACGATGTCGGACATGGTCTTCAGATCAAGTCCCGCTTTCAGGCCGACCGCAAATCCCTCCATCATGGCGCAGGCATTCACCGTCGACATCATGTTATTGATGGCCTTGATGGTGTTGGCGGCGCCCGCCGGCCCTACATGGTAAATGTTCTTCCCGATGGCGTTGAGGATCGGCTGCACACGCTCCAGCACCGTCGCATCCCCGCCGGTCATGACCGCGAGCGTTGCGGCCCTGGCCCCGGTTACGCCGCCACTGACCGGCGCTTCCAGAAAGAACAGGCCGCGCGCCTTGGCGCCGGCTTCGATTTTGCGCGGTGTCGAAGGCAACACGCTGCTGAGGTCAATCAATATGGTACCCTTTTTCGCCAACTCGATGGCTCCGCCTGCGCCCAAGTAGAAAGGTTCGACTTCCGGTGAACCCGGCAGGCTGGTGAAAAGCACGTCAACATTTTCGATAACGCCCGCAGCCGAGGATGCGCCCTTGGCGCCGGCCGCGACGACGTTTCGCATGGCCTTGGGATTCATGTCGAACACCGTCAGCGCATAGCCATTCTTGAGTACGTTCAAAGCCATCGGATTGCCCATGTTTCCGAGACCGATAAAGCCTACCGAGAGCGTCATAATGTCCTTTGCAAGTTGGATGGAGGAAAACGACTATTACAGCACAATTTTTTGCGCGCGTATCACCTGCCCCCAGCGTTCGATCTCGGCTTTGATCCACTGATCGAACTGCGCGGGCGTGCCGCCGACCGTTTCCAGCCCTAATTCAGCGAAGCGCGATTTAACCTCGGGCTGCGCCAGCACTTTGGCGCTTTCAGTATTCAGGCGCGCGATGATTTCCGGCGGCAACTTCGCGGGCGCCAGCAAGCCCACCCACGATTCCGCGCGGAAATTCGGATACACGCTCATCATCAGCGGCACGCCGGGTAACGCGGCAGAGGGCTTTTCAGAAGTAACGGCAATCGCACGCAAACGTTTGCTGCGCACATGGGGTGCTGCGGTCGACACCGTGGGAAACATCGCATCGACGTGGCCGGCGATCAAATCGGTAATCGCGCCGCCCGCGCCCTTATACGGCACATTAAGAATATCGATACCTGCTTCCAGCCGCAGAAGTTCCAGCAACAGCCGTGCCGGCGAACCGGGGCCGACGCTGGCGAAATTAAGCGCACCGGGTCTGGCTCTGGCGAGCGCAATCAGTTCAGCTACTGTTTTCGCCGGCACACCCGGATTCACCACCAGCACCAGCGGGCCGCGCACCAGCAGCGAAATCGGCGTCAGATCGTTGAGCGTGTTGTAGTCAAGGCTCTTGAACAGATGCAAATTGGTCGCATGGCTGTCGAACACCGCGAGCAGCGTGTAGCCATCGGGCGCGGCACGCACTGCCGCCGCCGTGCCCAATGTGCTGCCGGCGCCGACGCGGTTTTCAACAATGAACTGCTGCGCGAAGGCTTCGGAAAGTTTGGCCGCAACGATGCGCGCACTGACATCGGCAAGACCGCTGGGGGCGTTGGGCACGATGATGCGCACCGGTTTAGCGGGGTAGTTTTGTGCAACAGCCCACCCGGCAACCAGCAGGCATACCAGTGAATAAAGGCTTTTCAGTAGCGGTTTCATTGGACTATCGTTTGGATCAAAACTCACTGTCGATGCGTGGCATTATAAGGTGAGCCTACTTGCATCATGTTAAAGTTTCATCCTAAACAAAAGGGTCACACCACATGTCGAGCTTCAGGCTGCTGAACTACGCGGATGCCGATGGCGCGCCGCGCGCGGGAATTTTGGCCGGTGGCAATACGGTGATTGATCTGCGCGATGCACTTCCGAACAATGCATGGTCGCAGTCCACGCTCGCAGTGTTGGGCGCGTGGGATGAAGCCCTGCCCGCGCTGCACGCGCTCGCCGCTGCGCCGCGCGGCAAGCAACTGCCGCTAGCTTCGGTGCATTTGCTGGCGCCGATTTATTATCCGCCGGCTATTTATTGCACCGGCGCCAACTACATGGCGCACGCCGAAGAAATGTCCGCTGAGGGCGCGGGCGTGGACAAGGCAACCACGCAGCCGTACCTGTTTCTGAAATCCGCACAGCATTGCATGATAGGCCCCGGTGACGCGATCAAGCTGCCGAACACCTCGAAGAAAGTCGATTGGGAAGCCGAATGCGCCGTGGTGATCGGCAAAAAAGGCCGCAACATCAGCGTGGCCGACGCGATGAAGCATGTCGCCGGCTACACCATCATGAACGACGTGTCCGCGCGCGATCTGTCACGCCGCACCGACTGGCCGCGCTGGGGCGTCGATTGGTTCGGCCACAAGAATTTCGAGACCGCGGCACCGATGGGCCCGTGGATCACGCCCGCCGATGAAGTGCCGGATATCTACCAGTGCCGGTTGCAACTGTGGGTGAATCAGGAAAAGATGCAGGACACGCTGGTGGATAAACTGATTTTTAATATCGCGGAGCTGATCGAATACCTGAGCCGCCGCATGACGCTGCTGCCCGGCGACGTAATCGCCACTGGCACGCCGTCGGGTGTAGGCCGCCCACGCGGGATTTTCTTGAAGCCCGGCGACACAGTGCGCATCGAACTGGATTGCGTGGGCACGCTGGAAAATCCGGTGGTGCAGGGTGTGTGATTAAACGAGGCGTAACGTTACCAACGCAAGGGTGGGCACGCACTTTGTGCCCACACGGTGCGGTGAATTCACGTTCGCCGGCGTGAGCAAAACAAAGTACGTTTTGCCCACCCTACCCAACCATTGGTTTGAGATTTTGTGGGCACGCTGTTTGTGCCCACCGTTCAGAGTTTCGCATTTACGCGACGGTATTGCCTGCCACGAATAATTCTCATGGATGAGTTCGAATATTTTCTCGAGAAAGACTGGTCCGACGGCCTGCCGGTGGTCACGCCGACCGAGGCGCGCGTTGCGCGCATGATCACGGGTACCAAGCGCAATCCAGATGAATTGATCGGCAACATTCCTCCGGCAATGGAACCGGTCACGGTGCGCACCGCCGCGATACACGCGCTAATGGCGGGCTGCAAGCCCGAGTATCTGCCGGTGGTGCTGGGTGCGCTACCGCTGATGCTGCGCGAAGAATTCAACCTGAACGGCGTGCAGGGCACCATGCACGGCGTAGCACCCTTGATGATCGTCAGCGGGCCGTATGCGCAACACATCGGCATCCACGGCGGCAATGGCTGCTTCGGCCCCGGCTTTCGCGCCAACGCAGCCATAGGCCGCGCCATACGCTTGATGTTGATGAATCTTGGCGGTGGTATTGCCGGGCTGGCTTCGGCCACCATCTTCGCCACGCCCATGCGCTATACCGCCTGCCTCACCGAAAACATCGAACTCAGCCCGTGGGAATCGCTGGCGGTATCCAAAGGTTACCAGGCTACGGATAATGTGATCACCTGCGCCATGGTGGAAAGCCCGCGCCTCACCTTCGACGATGTGAGCGATGAACCGCAGCGGCTGCTCACCGGCATTGCCGATGCCATGACCGCAATGGGTTCATGGAACATGCACGCGCGCTCCGACATGGTGGTGGCAATGGGGCCGCAACACGCGTCGATTTGTGCCAGGGCGGGTATGAGCCGCGCCGATGTGCACGCGTGGCTGGTCGCGCGTGCCGGACGCAAGGTGCGCGATCTTACAGGCGGCGGCAACTGGCGCCCGCAACGTGTGCATGCGCTGGCGCCGTTCATGCAACTCGATCCGGACAATGATGATTGCTTTATTCCGGTGATAAAAGTGGCGGATGATTTGCAGTTGATGGTGGCAGGTGGCTGGGGGCCCTGCACGGCAGTGTGTCATGGCTGGAGCGGCGGCAGCAAAGCGGTGCATGGCACTTACACCATTTAGAAGAATTAATATAAGACTATGTTTTTATTGACTATTTATGCCTGTTGATGAATTCGAGTTCTTCCTCGAAAAGGAATGGTCCGATGGCCTGCCGGTAGTCACGCCCACGGACGCACGCGTCGCGCGCATGCTCGCGGGCACCACGCGCGATGCCGATGAATTGCTCGGCAACATTCCGCCCGCAATGGAACCCGCCACCGTGCGCACCGTCGCAATACACGCGGTGATGGCGGGCTGTAAACCCGAGTATCTGCCGGTGGTGCTCGGCGGCATCACGCTCATGCTGCGCGAAGCATTCAATCTCAACGGCGTGCAGGGCACCATGCATGGCGTAGCGCCCTTGATGATCGTCAATGGGCCTTACGCCAAACAAATCGGCATCAACGGCGGCAACGGCTGTTTCGGCCCCGGCTTTCGCGCCAACGCCACCATCGGCCGCGCGATACGCCTGATGCTGCTCAACCTTGGCAGCGGCATTGCCGGCGTGGCTTCGGCAACGGTGTTCGCCACACCGCTGCGCTACACCGCATGCATTACTGAAAACAGCGAACGCAGTCCATGGGAAACACTCGCGGTCGCGCGTGGCTATGGCGCAGAAGACAACGTAATCACCTGCGCGATGGTGGAAAGCCCGCGGCTGTGTTACGACGACGCGAGTCAGGAGCCGGAGCGTTTATTAACCGGGCTCACCGATTCGATGAGTGCGATGTGCTCGTGGAATCAGCACGTGCGCTCCGACATGGTGGTGGCGATGGGCCCGGAGCATGCGACGATTTGTTCGCGCGCCGGCATGCGCCGCGCCGACGTTCACGCTTGGCTGGTCGAACGCGCGGGCCGTAAAGTGCGTGATCTCAAGCGCGGCGGCAACTGGCGGCCGGAACGTGCGCGCGCCCTTGGCATTGATCCGGAAGATGACGAACGCTTCGTGCCGGTGATCAAGGACGCGTGCGATCTGCATCTCACCGTCGCCGGCGGCTGGGGGCCGCTCACCGCGATCTGCCACGGCTGGGGCGGCGGCAGCCGCGCGGTGCATAGCGTGTACGGCATAGCATAATGGGGTCGCTTAGCGTAGAAAACTATCAGCGCCCGCTTTTTGCATACACCGCTCGTTGCTTTGGGTGTGGCGGCAATTTCTCAGCGGCAATTTCTTGTGCCTGTGCTTTCAGAATTTCAATCAACCGCCGGGCGGCAGGAGAGAGATAACCGTCCTTGCGATAGATGATCGACATGCGGCGCACATGGGTTATTTCCTTCATGGGCAGCTCGACCAGGGGGAACTTGCGCGCTTCCTGGCGCAGAAATTGTTTGGAGCCGATCCCGAGGTAATCGGAGGACGCGATGGCACGAATCCTCAACGCCTGCGAATTCGTTTCCAGCGCAATGCAGGGCGCCGGTAGACCCTTGTTCGTCAACGCCCGCAACAACTGTTGCCAGTGTGAACGAAAAGCAGTATTCGCCGACGCCCAGCGCGCGCCGGCAAGATCCGCGAGCGTAATCCGCCTGCGTCCGGCAAGCGGGCAACTGGCAGACGCAAAGATCACATACTGATCGTCGTACAGATGTTCCTGGACGATATCCGTCGAAGTCGTCGCGCGCGTGCCGGCGACGAAAAAGTCGATCTCCCCTTTGAGCAGTGTATCCGTGAGAATGTCCCCATGGAGTATGGAAACTTTGAGCGTAATCCTCGAGGCTTCCTGGGACAGTGCTATGCATGCCTCCATCAGAAAACCTTCCGGCCCGCCAGTGCCAGCGCCGACATGCACAAGGCCGGCGCGGCCCTCGGTCAGGTCCGCTGCTTCGTGCCTCACGTCGTTCAGCGTCCCCTGCAGCGGTCCGATCCTGGCCAACAGCGCGGCGCCGACTGTGGTGAGGGCTATCCCGTTCGCCGCGCGCTTGACCAGTTTGGCCCCACCGACTTTTCCAGCCGGCGCAGGCTCTTGCTGAGCGCCGTCGCACTCAGCCCCAGCGCCTCCGCGGCGTGGGCGATGTTCTGCTTTTCGGCCACTACCGCGAAATAGCGGATGTCGCGCAACTCCATGTCAGTAACCAGAATTCAGCTCATGCTGAAGGTTGGATCATTGCGGATGTGATTGGGCAGTGTCAAGCTGTTTGCAGTTTCAATCAGCCCAACACGAGGAGGCGTCATGCATGCCCTTTTCAGAAACGTGTTAGCAGCGGCGGTCGCGGTTGGAATGGTCACAGCAGCGCCGGGCCTTGCGCAAATGGAACAGAATTACCCGAGCAAGCCGATCCGCCTGGTAGTGTCATTTTCAGCCGGCACCGAGGTCGACATCAATGCCCGCTTGGTGGCCATGAAACTGAGCGAGAGCTGGGGACAGCCGGTCGTCATTGAAAACCGCACGGGAGGCGGCGGCAGGCTCGGCGCGGCGACTGTCGCCAAGGCTATGCCTGACGGCTACACACTGCTGTGGACCAGCGTGGCCTTTACCATTTCCGCAGCGCTTTATTCAGACCTGCCGTACGACCCGTACAAGGATTTTGCAGGCGTTACCCGCATCGGCATCGGTACCGGCGTATTGGTGGTGTCGCCCGCGCTGGGATTCAAGTCGGTGCATGAATTCATCGCGCACGCCCAGGCGCGGCCCGGGAAGATTTTCATGGGGTCCGCCGGCGCCGGCAGCAGCACTCACTTGTCCGGGGAACGATTCAGGTTTGGCGCCGGCATCAAGTCGGTACACGTGGGATTCAAGGGCGTGCCGGAATTCATGATAGAAATCATGGCGGGCCGTATCCATTTTGGGTTCGGGGGCTTGGCGACAGCACTACCTCCCATCAGGGACGGAAAGTTGCAGGCGCTGGCGGTCACAACGCAGGAGCGCTCACCGCTGCTGCCAGATGTGCCGGCACTGCCGGAGGTGCTGCCCGGCTGGACCAGGGAAGGAGCATCAGCTCTGCTGGCGCCCGCCGAGACACCGCGTCCCACCCTGAAGAAGATCAGCAAGGAAGTGGGGCGGATACTCGACCTCCCGGATATCAAGTAGCGGATGCTTGCGATGGGTTTTGTCGCCGATCCCTGCACGCCGGAGGAACACGAGCGCTTCCTGCGCGCCCAGATCGAGAACTTTTCGGGGATGGTCAGGCTGGCCGGTCTGCGCGCACCGTAATGGGCATCCGGTAACTGTTACGGCGTAACAGTCTCTGAGTCCTACACTTTCCGCTTGCGCTCCTGCGCGATGCGGATCGGCGGCACCTTTATGCTATCATGAATGCCTGCAACAGATAGCAAAGGTAATATCATGGCCAATCTCAGCGTGCGCGGCGTGGCGGAAAAATCTCTGCAACGCATGAAGCAAACCGCCAAGCGTCAAGGTGTTAGTGTGAACAGTCTGATTACCGACATGCTCAACGCGGAGACCGGCCTTGCGCCAGTAGCGAAACCGTTCGCCATTCACCATGATCTGGATAAACTGGCCGGCACCTGGAGTGCCTCTGAGGCGCGCGCGTTTGATAAGGCCACAGCTTCGTTCGGGCAAATCGACAAAGGGCTTTGGCGTTGAGGCGCATTCTAGTCGACACCAATGCTTACGCCGCCTTCAAGCGCGGCGATGTGCGTACGCTGGACATCTTTCGCCATGCGCCGGAAATCGCGCTCAATGCCACGGTAATGGGCGAATTGCTAGCGGGTTTTGCCAGCGGCAACTACGCTGCCAGAAACAGGCGTGAACTCGCCGAATTCCTGAGCAGTCCCAGAGTGCGGCAACTGGTGGTGGACGGCGAAACCGCAGAGCACTACGCCGTGCTGTTTGCCGGGTTGCGCAAGAAAGGCCGCCCGGTTCCCACCAACGATCTGTGGATAGCCGCCTCGGCCATGCAACATGGCTATGCGGTATTCAGTTTCGATAAACACTTTATCGAAATGGACAACCTTATCGTGGGCAGTGTGCTGGAAGATTTCCTGCCATAAGTTTATCCGATTGGTTGGTGGGAAAACGTCGTCTGTTCCCGATTGTTTCGCTGTATTGCCAGCGGCTGTCCGCGTGGGCACAAAAAACGTACGCGCCCTTGCTGGATAACAAGGCTTGTACTTTGTTTTCCCTCGCGTCCTTGGCGTCCTTTGCGGTGAATAGCTTTTTCTAGGTTCATCCTAGACTTTCCGCGTGCGCTCCCGCGCGCCGCTGATCGGCGGCACCCACGGCTGCTCCGCCCACGCCACGCCCACCCGTGCCAACTGCGCGTCTATAAGGTAGGGCTTGCCGTCGCGCGGCGCGCGCGCGCCAGCGCCGCCTTGAGTTGCTCAGGTGACGACACCACTTCGCCGTCGACGCCGAACCCTTTGGCGATATGCGCCATGTTCATGTCCGGCTTGCCGAGGTAGTCGTGAACGAATTGGCCGGTCTGCACCATGCGTCCTCCGGGCACTTTATCGATGACACGGCCGTGCGGGCAACTGTAGGCGTGATTGTTGTAGACCACGGTGATTACCGGCAATTCGAGCCGCGCCATGTTCCACAGCGCAGTGGGACCGAAGATGAACGAGCCGTCGCCGACCAGACAGATCACCTGCTGGTTCGGGCGCGCGAGCTTGACCCCCGCCGCAGTGCCGACGCCCGAGCCAAGATGCGCGCCGTAGTAGAAAAAAAGTTCGCGCCCGCCGAGCGGGTTGAAGCCAAAGCTGTGCGCGCTCACCGAACCCGCCTCATGCACGATGATCGCGTCCTTGTCGGCGAAGTGGGCTATCTCCCAGGTGAGGCGGTCGGCGAGCATCGGGTTGCGGTTCCAGTCGAGATTTTTCGTGACCAGTGCCCGCATTCCCTTCGCCTGGTCGGTGAAGCGACGCACCTCGTCCGCCCGCTCCTGCGCCTTTTGCCTGAGTGACGGCGTCATCAGGCCCTCCACGGCCGCAATGAGATCATCCAGCCCGTAGTCGACATCCGCGACCAGCCTCACATCGGTGGCCATCACATTGCCCATGCTGCAGCTGTCGATTCTCAATTCGATGAATTTCACGTTGCGCCCGACCATCAGCGCCGGCGACTGGTGCTGGAGCTTGTTGCCAACGTTGATGACGACGTCAGGCTCTTTCGGATACGCAAGCGAGTTGATTCGCGCCACCGGCAGGTTACCCACCCATAACGGATGTCCGGTCGGCAAATTCGCGAATATCTGCCGCGCCTGCGCCACCGGCATGCCGAGCAACTCGGCCAGCGCGACCGCCTTGGCCACCGACTTGGTGTGGTAGAGCTCATCGCCGACGATCAGCAGCGGCAGTTTGGCCTCGACCAGCAGCTTCGCCGCCCGCTGCGGCCATCGCGGCGCCCGGCCCCTCGTGCGGCGTCAGGATGTACTTGAGCTGCGGCCGTTCGACGGGTGCTTCGTAGAACTGCGCATCCTCGCTCGACGAATTGCCGAAGACGTATTTAACGCCCGAGGCGATTAGCTGCTCGGCCATGCACGCGCCACCGCTGCCTTCGAATACCTTGATCCCGCGCGCCGCCGCGCCGCCGGCCTCCTGCGCGTGTGCGACCGGGATCAGCGTGCTCAGGATAGACACGGCGGCGGTGAGCGACACGCCGGTGGAGGTCAGACTCTTCAGGAAGTCACGCCGTGAAATCGAGTGTCTGAGGTAACGCGCGACCAGTTCTCTCATTTGTGACTCCACTGCGTGCTTGCGATCATTCAACAGGCTTGCCGTCTTGTGTCGAGTACACCGCGCCGAGGTAACCCGCCATGGCATTGACCTCCTCCTCCGTCCACAGCGCGCCCCGCTCCGCGATGCGGTAGATCACGCCTTCCCATACCCTGCGGTCCTGGCGATGGTCGCGCCACATGGCGTCGGAATGGCACTGAAAACAAAGCTTCAATGTCGTTTCTCTGCCCGGCGCGTCGGGAAACCCGAGCGGCTTCGCCTGCTGCGCCGGCGCTGAGTGGGACGCAAGCATTAGTGCTGCGCCCAACAGGACGGCCATTACGTTTTTTTGCTGAACGGACATCGCCTCTCCCCTGGTAGATCAAGCCTTGTAACAGTCACGCGTATTTGGCAGTGCGTCTAACGTAGTGTCTGTCAAATAACTTTACAGCGCGTAGGGCGCAATCCCCATTGCGCCGAATGCGGTTTGCAACGTAATCATGCGGCGCAATGGGACAAGGGAACACTTGAAGCGAAGCATTGCGCCCTTCGCTGGGCAATTCTAGCCGCCCGGCAGTGTCCCCTGCGGCAGACTGTAGCAATAGTCGGCCACATCGGCCGGCTTGCACTTCCACACGCGATCCATGAATTTATTTGAGAAACAGTGTCTGAGCGCGTTGCGCAGCGGGCGCAGCCGGAACGGCTGGCCGAAGACGAAGGGATGGATCGAGATGTTGCACACCAGCGGATGCTGCGCGCTTTGCTCGATCATTTCTTCGAACTGGTCCACCAGCATGTCGCAAAACTCGCGCGCCGTGTGCTGGCGGTGAATGATCTGCGGCGAATCGTTGAGCTCCACCGGGTACGGCACCAGCAGGAGCGGCCCTGAACGCGTGCGCATCCAGATCGGCTGATCGTCGCACGGCCAGTCCATCGAGTAGATGTATCCCGCCTCTTTCAGCAGATCGGGCGTCCATGAATTCTCGTAGGCGCCGGCCCCCATCCAGCCCTTGGGCGGTTTGCCTTCGTGGCGGACGAAGGTATCGGTCACCTCGCGGATCAGGCGCGCCTCGTCTTCTTCCCAGCGAAAGTCGTGAAGGTTCTCCGAATTGGTGCGGCCGTGCCCGACGATTTCGTCGCCGCGGCTGCGGATACGCTGCATGATCTGCGGCGCGTTTTCATAGAGCAGGCTGTTGGCATTGTGCGCGAGCGGCATCTGCAACTCCTCGGCAAGGTCAAACAGCCGCCAGATGCCGATGCGATTGCCGTAGTCGCGCCACGAATAGTTGCGCTGCGTCTGCGGCTCGCCGTGCTTGGCGTTGTCGTGGCCGCGCCCTTTGCCGTAGGCGTAGACCTCGACGTTGGTGGTGATGCAAAAAGCCAGCCGCTTGCCGCCGGGCCAGTCGTAATCTTTGCGCTCGGTCAGCGGAACGTAGTCATAGCGCGTGTGCCGGGGAACCAGTTGCGATGGGGATGGCATGAGCGGCCTTTCAACCTAGGTTCAATCAATGCGTGCAGCGGAAAGCTGCACCAGCTTGCCCAGCTTGACCATTTCCGACTGGATATGCGCGGCAAACTCTTCCGGCGTGTTGGTGACCGGCAGCGCGCCGACCTTGCTGTAGATATTCTGCACTTCGGGCGAGCGCACGGCCTTGCCGAACTCCGCGTTGAGCTTGTCGACGACGGCACGCGGCACACCGCGCGGCGCGAGAATGCCGCTGTAGAGCACGAGTTCGAAATCTTTCAGCCCCGACTCTTTCATCGTCGGCACGTGCGGCGCGGCGCCAGTGCGCTGCGGCGTGGTGACGCCCAGCGCACGCAGCTTGCCCGCCGCCACCATCGGCATCGCCGGCGGCATAGTAGAAAACAGCATTCCAATCTCGCCGCCCAGCAGTCCGGTGATCGCCTGCGGGCTGCCCTTGTACGGCACGTGTACCATGCGGATATCCGCCATCGTTTTCAGCATCTCGCCGGCGAGATGCACGATCGTGCCGTTACCCGATGAGCCGAAGGAAATGTCGTTGGGACGCTTTCTGGCCAGCGCCGTGAGTTCCTTCACCGATGTCGCCGGTAGCGAAGGATGCACCACCAGTATCAGCGGCGTGGCGGCAATCAGCGTGACCGGGGTGAAATCGCGCACCGAGTCATACGGCAGCCGCCGATAGAGGCTGGCGTTGATCGCATGCGTGGTGATGTCCTGCAGGAACAAGGTGTAGCCGTCCGCAGGCGACTTGGCGATCTGCTCCGAGGCGATGGTCGTGCCTGCGCCGGGACGCGGATCAACCACCACCTGCTGGCCGAGGTTCGCCGTGAGCCGGGCGCCAATCGAGCGCGCCAGCACGTCAGATATGCCGCCCGCCGTAAACCCATGCGCCAGACGCACGGTCTTGGCGGGATAGTCTGATTGAGCCACAGCGTACGGCGTGAGCAGCGCGAGGCCGCCAATGACGGTCGTCGCGACACAGGCTATGCGCAACCCGTGCGCGACCTGCGGAGGAAATAAATGGGAAATTGAAACGCCCCTTTTTGTTGCACGGAACTATATCGCCGCACCGGCATGCGGTCAAACACGCGCGCGCCTTCCGCCGACGTTGTTATGCAGGATGTTGCTCGTGGGCACGCTACGCCCTTCGACAAGCTCAGAGCCTGCCCCGGACTCGATCCGGGGACAGGCTTTGTCCGCGCTACGCCTTGCTGCCTACCCCGGAATGCCCGCCTTTCTGGCAGCGGGCAGAACGACTGGCTCGTAAAGCCTGCGGTAAGCTTGTGGAGACAAAGGTCACGGTAGTTCAATAAGATCACTGATCTTGAAGTTGAGCGCAATACGCAGTAAGGTCTCTACTGCAAGCCGCGCTGCAGCATCGTCCCCCTTCTGTGCATACGCTGCGGCAAGAGAAGCATGAGTGCGAGGAAGCTTTGGATTTGACGACCGCGCTTTGAGTAACCATTCGAGCGCCAGATCGCTACGCCATTGCAGGAAATACGCACTGCCCATATGAGATTGCTGAAGGCTAATTGTAGGACCCAAGAGATCGCGACGCATCGCTTGTTCGATCCACGGAATGGCCTTCTCTGGTTCTCCGAGACGAATCAGGGCAGTTCCTACATTGGCGTGTGCATGCGCTAAGTTGCGATCAAGCGCAATAGCGGCCTCAAACGATCGAGCACTTTCGGCAAGATTACCGAGTGCCCGGTAGAGTAATCCTTCGGCGAGATGTGCGCGGGCGCTGTTTGGATCGAGGGCAAGGACCTTTTCAACTGCCTTGCGGCCTTCTCTTAGTTTCTCGTCCTTTTCTTATGCTAATAAAGCGCTGCCGAAATTAGTCCGCTGCAACAAGATCGCTCGCCCAAGTCGCGCCCACGCGTCGCTGTTGTTGGGGTCGAGCGCCAACGCTTTGCGAAACAGCACTTCTTGTTCAAGCAAGCCCTCCAAGGTGCGAGGTTTGTCTGCTAAAGCGATCCCGCGGATCAGGAAGTCGGTCGCCTGAGGATTGGTCTTGCGCTTTTCTGCGTCCGTCGCGGCGATCACATTAATTTCGCGCCCGATGGAATTCGCAATGCGCGCAGTGATCTGATCTTGCAGTGCAAATACGTCCGCCTCTCCACCATCGAAACGATCCGACCAGAGTTGCGCTCCACTCACCGCCTCGCCTAACTGGGCATTCACCCGCAACCGGTCACTACCTCTTTGCACACTGCCTTGAAGTACATAGCGAACCCCAAGATCCCGGCCGAGCTGCCGTATGTCCATTATTTTTCCGGCCAAGGTCGCGGTGGTTGCGGAGGCAATAACGAATAGGCCTGATATACGAGACAAATCCGTGATGAGGCTTGCTGTCAACCCTTCCGGAAAGTAGGCCTGTTTCGGGTCATTGCCGATGTTGTCGAAGGGAAGTACGGCGATCGATTGCTTATCAGACAGAGTGAGCTACTCAACGGCGACAGGCCGCGATTCGATCAGGGCACTCGATGTTGTCGCAGGAACTTCGAGTTTCAAACGCCGCCGATTGCGCAGCACCACGTCGGCTACGATCATCAACACTCCGAGGCAAACGACAATCAAGCGATAGTCGATGCCTGATGGAAACGCCTGACGCCAACTGGCGGGAATTGCGTGCAGAAGATGCGCCACCCAGTGGTCCGGGGCGAAGCCCGTCGTCGTAACTATGACGCCGGCGACGGCCCAATGGGTGACGTATTCCCGAAAGGTCGTGCGTAGATGGTGGATAGGCTTCGGTTGGCTTTCGGTCATGTGGCGTGCGTTGGTTTTCTGCGGCGGAGCGGAACAACAATTAGCCAGCCCGAACGGGCAAAAGTATCGTCGGCGGCAGCGACTCTGTCAAATATCAGCCGATCTGTCGGCGAGTGCGATTGGCGGATTACTTTGCTGGACGCTGGGCAAGTGGTCACAGAATTCCTTTGACTAAATATATTAGTCTTGGTATAATTTTACATTGCATATCTTCCGCCGAGCCTGTCCCGTGAAAAGCCCCTCCACTGGGTGGCCTCGGCGAAAAAGGACTATCTGAGCTTCCCGGCCGAGGTGCAGGACGAGATGGGCTATGCACTCGGCTTGGCGCAGTTAGGTGCCAGGCATCCGAACGCCAAACCCTGGAAAGGTGAAGGACCGGGTGAGCTGGAGATCATCGAGGACCGCCGCGGCGATACCTACCGCGCGGTCTATACGGTGAGGTTTACCGAAGTGGTGTACGTGCTGCACGCCTTTCAGAGGAAATCGAAGCGCGGCATCAAGACACCCCAGACAGACGTAAAGTTGATCACGGAGCGCCTGAAACGCGCCCAAGCCGATAACGAACGCAGAGGGACGCCATGACCACGATTACCCGAGGCACCACCAACGTCTTTGCTGACTTGGGCTATGCCGATGCCGCCGAACGGCAAATCAAGACTCGCCTGGCACTCGCGGTCAATGAACTACTCAAAGCACGCAAGCTGAAACAACGCGAAATTGCCATCCTGCTGGGCGTCCCGCAACCCAAGGTCTCGGCCCTGAAAAACTATCGGCTCGACCAATTTTCCGTTGAACGTCTGATGGAATTCCTCACTGCGCTCAATCAAGACGTGGAAATCATGATACGGCCGCGCGCCAATACCAGCGGGGCCGGGCATATTTCGGTACTGGCATTGCAGTAGCCTTTGGAAAACGAATTCGCAATCAGAAGACCGGAAGCACTCATGGCTCGTTTCTGCAAACCGTCTTCCACCTGCGATCGTTCGATTACAGGAGATATTCAGGACCAACACCATGACTGAAGAACTCGGCTTCATCGACCCCACTGCCGGCAGCGGCCGCAAGCGCGTGCCACAGGCACCCCGCACCGCCGATCTCGCGGGCAAAGTGGTGGGCCTGCTCGATAACACCAAGGAACAGGGTAGTCTGATTCTTGAAACCATCGGCACGAAGCTGCGTGAGCAATACGGCGTCGCGCGCGTGGTCACGCGGCGCAAGGAGCATTATTCCAAGCCGGCCACCGATGCACTGATAGACGAAATGGCAAAGGAGGTTGATGTCGCCATCGCGGCCCTGGGCGGGTGAGGCTCTTGCACGTTGTGCAGTGTGCACGACGCCATCGAATTCGAAAAACGTGGCATCCCGGCCGCAGTGATTATCACGCAGGCGTTTCGCAATGCCGCAGTGTTTCAGTTCAGGAGCAAAGGCATGGAAGGCCACGCTTACGTCGAAATGCCGCACCCGGTTAGTAATCTTTCGCCGGGCGAAATGCGTGCGCTGACACTGACGTTCGTGGATGACGTCGCGCGCCAGTTGAAAGAATAGCGCGGCCATGCCTCCGCAATGCTCTGCGAATTGCTGGTGCGCACCTAGCAGGCACAGGCCGCGCAGTCGCCATCGCAGCAACTGGGTTAACATGCGGCTTGATCGTGTTGCGCCCCCTAACCGAACCCCACGAACGGAGTAATCAAAATGACCACCCACAACAAAGTTGCCGTCATCACCGGCGGCGGCACCGGCATCGGCAAGGCCACCGCACTCGCCTTCACCAAGGACGGTTATCGCGTCGCCATCAGCGGCCGGCGCCCCGAACCCCTCGACGAAACCATCAAAGAAGCGGGTATGGATAGCTCGCGCATGATCGGCGTGCCTACCGATGTGGGAGACCCCGCCGCCGTGAAAGCCTTGTTTGCCAAAACCATGACGGCGTTCGGCCGCGTTGACGTGCTGTTCAACAACGCCGGCACCAACGCGCCCGGCGTGCTGTTTGAAGATCTGCCCTGGGAAAAATGGAAAGCCGTGGTGGATGCCAATCTCAACGGCATGTTTTTGTGCTCGCAGGAAGCCTACAAGATCATGAAGGATCAGACGCCGCGCGGCGGCCGCATCATCAACAACGGCTCCATCTCCGCCCACATCCCGCGCCCGGATTCCGCACCCTACACCTCGACCAAGCACGCTGTGTCCGGGCTGACGCGCACCATCGCGCTCGACGGACGCAAGTACGACATTGCCTGCTGCCAGGTGGATGTGGGCAACGCCATGTCGTCGCTCGCGTCACGCATGGCCAAGGGCGTGAAGCAGGCCAACGGCACCGTCGCGCCCGAACCGATGATCACCTGCGATGACGTGGCGCGTTCGGTGCTGTTCATGGCCAGCCAGCCGCCGGAAGTGAACATCTACCACCTGATGGTGATGGCTACCAAGATGCCTTACGCAGGACGGGGTTAGTCCTGCGTCGTCGAGAACTGTAGCGTGCGCTGTGCGCGCGATGAACCACACGGCGCGCACCAGCTTGCTGCTGTTGATCGTGCGCACAGCGCACGCTACCGAGTACGGCGAGGCTCACGGTAAACGGCGTGAACGGGCTAATCGCACCACCTTGCGCTACGGCTTGGTTCCGCCTGACGCTGTTTTCGACTGTGGGATATTGAAAGCATCCCTATCCAGACCCACAGGTATAAACACGCCCTGCAGGTCTTTCATCACCAGACCCGCCAGCCCCAGGTGACGGTCAAAATCTGCGACGGGCGCGAACAAATTCATGCGTATCGCCATGCGCGGATTTTCGGGATGCTGGCGGAACAGAATTACCGATGAATACGGGTCTTCCTCGCCCTCGTAAATATTGGATTCGCGCATACCGAAAGTGCCATTGGCGAGCCGGATCAGGCGCGCCTGATAACGCGGGTCTTTCTTGGCGCGCGCGGCAGCCGTCAGACGCGCGTGTTTCCATACTTCTTCACGCGTCTCGTCCCAGGATTCAAAGCTTTCCAGCGGCATGGCGTTAATCACGATGCCGATATTGCCCGCCGGCGTGAATAGCCGCGTGCGTCTGCCATCGTCGAAACCGCGCCACCCCATCGGCACCGGCACCAGCAGGCGCGAGGAGGGCGCCAGCGCAAATACATAACCCTCCAATACCTGCCGCACACCCACCGGGAAGCCGAATCCCTTTTCGAGCAACCCTTTGTTTTCCGGGCTATCCGGCGAAAAACTTGAGCTGTCCTGGGCCAGCGCAAACGCCGAATAGGTCGCGCTGGGCAAGGTGGTTTCAAGCAACAGGAACTGCGTCTGTGCGCGCGCCGGTCCCGCCATCAGCAGCACCGCCACCAGCAACCCTCGTAACAAATTTCGCTGCGCTCGCATAGCGTCTCCGAATTCCGACAGCATGAGCTTAGCTGCCGCGCAGGAGCCGCGCAAGTTATCCGTTAAAATGCCGGGTCATTCAACGTTGCAAGGAAACCCCTCATGCAGGTCTGTGTTTTTGGTGCGGGTGCGCTCGGCGGACATCTCGCCGCACGCTTGATCGCTGCAAAAAATTGCGAACTGTCGCTGGTCACGCGCGGCGCGCACCTCGCCGCGATCCGCGAACGCGGCATCACGCTCAAGGCCGGCGGACGCGAAGTCGGCGGCAAAGCCGCGGCAGCCACCGATAATCCCGCAACCCTGCCGGCACAGGACATCGTGTTCGTGGCGTTAAAAGCGCAAACGCTGTCGGTCGCCGCTGCGGCCATCGGCAAACTAATAAAACCCGACGGTTGCGCGGTGTTTCTGATGAATGGCATTCCGTGGTGGTTCAATATGGGCCTGCCCGGCAACAAGGGCACGTTGCCGCTGCTCGACCCGGATTGCGCGCTATGGCGCGAGGTGCGGCCCGAGCGCACAGTCGGCTCGGTGATCTCTTCGCCCAACGAAGTCGTCGCGCCCGGCGTGATCGTGACTTCAGCTCAAAGCCGCTGGATGTTCGGCGAACCCGATTTATCCTCCAGTGCGCGGCTTACAACCATCGTCGATCTGGTCGGCGCCACCGGCGTCGACAGCGCAGCCGTTGCGGACATCCGCCGCGAGATTTTCCGCAAGCTCGCCAACAACGCGTCGAACAATACGCTGTGTTCATTGACGCGTCTCGATTCGACGGGTGTCGCCAACGATGACGCGCTGGTCGGGCTTTCCGCGGGCATCATCAGCGAAACCCTCGCGGTGGCTGCCCGGCTCGGCTGGGACATGAGCAGCGAGATCAACGTGCAGCAAGTCGCCTTGCGCTCGCGCGGCAAACCCGGCATGCGCCCATCCACGTTTCAGGACGTGCTCGCGGGCAAGTCACTTGAAATCGATGGTCTGCTGGGGCAAACGCAGGCGTTTGCGCGCGAGCACGGCATTGCCACGCCGGTGATTGATGTATGTTTGCCGTTGTTGCGCGGACTGGATGCATCGCTGCGCACAAAATAGATAGCCGTGCGCGGGTGCAGGCGCGTTACTGCGCCTTGATACCCGCCGCCTTGACAATTTTCCCGGCCGCCTCGCTATCGACCAGCAGAAACGCGTCAAATGCCTCCGGCTTCATCAGCAGCGTCTCCGCGCCCAGCATGCGATAGCGCTCGCGCAACTCCACTGTGCCCAGCGCTTTTTGCAATTCCGCGTTTAGCTTTGCGATCGCGGCGCGCGGTGTCTTGCGCGGCGCGAGCAGCCCCACCCAGAACTGGTACTCGGCGTCAGGCACGCCGGCTTCGGTGGTCGTCGGCAACTCCGGCAATAGCGTCATCCTGCGTTTTGAGCTGACCGCAAGCGCCTTCAGCCTGCCGTCTTTCACCAGCGGCACGGCCGCTGCCGCCGGCGAAAAGAACCAATCCAGCCGCCCCGCCGCGACTTCGATCAACCCTTCCGCGGTGCCTTTGAACGGCACGTGCGTCGCCGTTATCGCTGCTGCCAACATCAATTTTTCCGAGCTCATGTGCGTGCCGCTGCCGACACCGCCTGATCCGAAATTAAGCGCGCGCGGTTTATTTCTGGCCACCGCAATCATATCCTTGAGCGACGCCCAGCCGCGCTGCGGTGGAACCACCAGCAGGTTGGGCAATTCCGCGAGTGTGGCAACGCCGGAAAAATCGCGAATCGGATCAAAGCCCAGATTGCTGTAGAGCCACGGCATGCCCGACTGCGCCGAAGCGGTTAGCAGCAGCGAATGCCCGTCGGGCTCGCTGCTCGCGGCCGCACCCGCCGCGATTGTGCCTCCCGCGCCGGGACGATTTTCCACCGCGATCTGCACGCCGATCTGCCGTGTCAGAACTTCGGCAGCGGCGCGTCCGATGATGTCGCTCGGACTGCCTGCGGTGGCTATGCCGATAAAGCGGATCGGCCGCGCGGCGTAGGGCTGGGCGTTAGCGGGCGGGATCGAACATAGCAACACCGTAGCCGCTGCCAGCGTGGTTCGTAAAATGATTGGGGTGGTGGTTTTCATTGCAGCATCAGCCTTTCTTCGCTAACTCGGCACGAACAATACGCGCGCCGCCGACCAGCGCATCGAGCTTGGCGCGCGCCACGGCACGCGGCAATGCGGTGCAGCCGCAATCGGGCGCCGCGATCAAGCGCTGTGGCGGCACCACCTCGAGCGCCGCGCGCAGGCGCTGCGCAACCTGCAGCGCCGACTCCACATCATTGCGCCCGACATCAATGACACCATACTGGATGACCTTGCCCGGCAGCATTTCAAGCAGGGCGGGCGGCAACGCAGGTTCGGCGAATTCCAGCGAAACCTGCGCCACGTTTGCCCTGGCGAGTGCGGGCAGAATTTCATCATAGCCGTGCTGCCATTGCTTGCCGCTTTTTGCACGCTGCGCGTAACCGTAGCACACATGCACACAGGTCACGGCGTCGATGCCGGCGAACGCGCGGTCGAGCGCTTCAACGCCCCAGGCGTGCAGCTTCTCCGGCAGGCGCGTAACCGCCGGCTCGTCGAGCTGTATCATCTGGCAACCGGCTGCCGCCAGCGCGCGCATTTCCTCATTTAAAACATCGGCATAGGCAAACGCCAGCGCGCGCTCATCGCCGTAGTATTCATCCAGCGCGCCATCCACCAGCGTCGAAGGACCGGGCAGCGTCATCTTGACCGGCGCCGTGGTCAGCCCGCGCAGAAACCCATAATCATCCAGCGTCAGCCGCGAGCGCAGCGTGAGCGGGCCGATCACGCGCGGCACGTCCTGCGTGAGCTTGCCGGCACGCACCGTCTTCGGCTTCAGGGTCGTGAAATCGATGCCGTTAAGCTGCGCGAGAAAATAAGTGTGGTGCGTGGGCCGCCGCTGCTCACCATCGCACACGATATCGATGCCCGCCTCGATTTGCTCCGCCAGCGCAAGCCGCGTCGCGTCATCCTGCGCTTCGCGCAACGCCTCACCCGACAACCGCCAACTGCCTGCGATGCTGTACCAATCCGCCGCCAGCCACGAAGGTTTCGGCAGGCTGCCGACTATCGTCGTGGGAATCAGCGGAAGCGTCATGCGTTGCACTGCTGATGCAGCTTCAGAACTTCATGCATGGGCTATCGATTTCCACGACCGTACCAGGTACTCTGCGGTCCGCCACCCCAGCGCCTGCGCGGTCAGCGTCGGATTGTGCGAACCGCTGGTGCCCATCACCGAAGCGCCGATGATGCCGAGATTGGGTACTTCGTGCGCAAAACCCCAGCGGTTGACGACATTGGTGTCCTTGTTGTCACCCATGCGCGTGCCACCATAGGCGTGCGTGGATGGCCCCATGGTGCCGGCCGGACCACGCTCGACGGCAATCGCACCCGCCTCGTTGAACCACTGCGTCATGCGATCCTGCATGTAGGCGCCGATGCGCTTGTCGTTGTCCTTGAAGTCGGCGGTAATCCGCGTCACCGGAAACCCGAGCGGATCTTTCACCGTAGGGTCGAGGTCCAGATAATTATCCTCGTACGGCAGCGTGCTTTTTTGGATGTAAGCGAGGTTCCAGCGGTCGGCGTTCTGGCTTATAAACGATTTCCATCCGGCGCCCCACGTCGGCGCCTTGCCGAAGGTGCTCATGCTGGCCGCGACGATGGGCCGGCGGTCGGAGTACACCCACATATTGCCGCCGCCGATGAAATCGAGATTTGAATGATCAAAGTTGTCGTCGGCGTAGTTGTCAACCGCCACGCCCTGCGCCGGCATACCGTACCAGGCGTTGATGTCGAACGGAAACAGCGCCGTGAGCGTCGAAGCCGTGTTGTGGGTGAAATAATGCCGCCCTACTTGACCATTGTTGTTGGCAAGACCGTTTGGAAACGGCTTTGATTTCGACAGCAGCATAAGACGCAAGTTTTCGTAGGTGTAGCTCCCCAGCAGCACCACCTCAGCCGGCTGAAAATATTCCTGTCCGCCGTTGAGGTAGTTCACGCCGCTGACGCGTCCGGTGCGCTCATCGACCGCGATGGTGGTGACATGCGCCTGATCGACAACCTTGAGCCGCCCGGTCTTCTGCGCCTTCGGAATGGTGCTGACCGCGGTCGAATTCTTGGCATGAATGTGACAGCCGCCACGATTGCAGTAGCCGTGGTACACGCAACCGGGCCTGTCATCGAAGACCTGCGAATTAATCGCCGCCGGCCCCGGAAACGGGTGCCAGCCCAAGCGCCTGGCCGCAGCACCCATGTGTTCGGTGAACTCGGTGCCGCGCAACGGCGGCATGGGAAACTCGCGCCTGCGCGGGCCTTCGAATATGTTGCCCGCCGGATCAATCCTGCCATTGATGTTGCCTGCTTTGCCGGAGATGCCGACTTCGTATTCGACTTTGTCGTAATAAGGTTCGAGTTCGTCGAGACCAAACGGCCAGTCCTCCACCGTCGAGCCTTTGGGTATGCGCGCAGCACCATAGCGCCTGATGGTCTCACTCACCGTTTTGAAGTCCCACGGATTCAGCCGCCAGCTCTGCGCCCAATAGTGCAGCGAGGTGCCGCCCACCGCATTCATCATCGGATGCATCGGAAAACGCGGCGAATAGGGCGCCTTGTCGTGCGGGCGATGGGTGGGAATTTCGCGATTCGCCTTCTGCACCGACATCGGCCAGCCACGAAAATTGTTGCTGATCTCGTCGGGTGCAAAATCTTTTGCAGACAGCCACGTACCCGCCTCCAGCCCGATCACCTCGCACCCGGCGCGCGCAAGCGGCAGCACAGCAACGCCGCCCACTGCACCCAGCCCGACCACCACCACATCGGTCTTCTTCAGATTAATGGCCATGACTGCTCCCTTTCGCGAACATCGGATCCGCATAGGCCGACTGGCGATGCGGCTTCACCTTTACACCGAGACGCTGTTCCTCCGGCGCCACCGCCATGCGTATGCCGGGATAGCCGATCATGTCCCAGCCGACAAAATTGGCATTGCCACCATAAAAAGGATCGCAGAACGTGCCCTGTATGGTGTGGTTGCGCACCAGGTTAAAAAACGCCGCCGAGTTTGGGGTAAATCCTTTGGCTGCGTTTTTCTGCATCGCCGTCAACAACTCATCCTGAGTGGCCGGCGACAATGCCGCAAACGCGGCGCCTTTGCTCGACTGCGCATATGCATCCAGCGCCGCAAGTCCTGCCGCGTAGGCTTTGCGTGAGCCGGCAAGCGCACCCGCAAGCGAACGGTCGATGTAGTCGGCGGCGCGCGCTTCCTTCGCACCCGGCCCGCTTACGTCGCTTGGAATGAGTCGCGCGACCATGGCTTCGAGAATGGCGGATTCGGCGGCGGTGAGCGCCTGCAGTGCGCCGCGTGGTGGCGCCACGTCCGCCGCACGAGCCACTGCCGGTGGCAACATGCCTGCCGGCAGCGCTGCTGCAGCACCCATCGCCGCGACACCCTTTAGCGCTTTGCGCCGGCTGTTGTATTTATAGTCCGCCATGTCGAATCTCCGTTTGGTGATTTGCAATGTCTGATTAAAGCAGTATGCCTCAGTTGCGCGTGCGCAAAATAAAATCACGCACCTCCTGTGCACAGGTGTTTGCGTGCGTCGCGGCAACATGAAATGAATCGCCCGGCAGCGCAAGCAGTGTGGAATTTGGAATCTTCTGCTGCCATGCCCGCATTTCCTCCACCGAACCCAGCGCACTGCCCTCGGTGGTGATCACCAATGTCGGGCACTTGATGTGCGGCAAATCCGCGGCAACATCCCAGCTCGGTATCGTCGACATAAACCCCAGCGCGGTTGATTTTGCCGTGCGCCCCATCAGATTGTTCGCCCACCACGCGAGACCCTGCGGCGGAAAGTCGCTGCCGAGACGGCCCGCCATGGTGCTGTGCGCCCAGCTCGCCATGCCTTCGCGTTCGATCAGCGCAAGCCAGGCATCGAGGGTGCCGGGCTGGTGATCGCGGCGCGGCGGCGGCGTGCCAACCAGCGTGAGCGTCAACACGCGCTCTGCGTAGCGCGCGGCAAAGCGCCTTGCGATGGTGCCGGCGATTTTGGCGCCCACCAGATGATAACGTTCGATACCCAGTTGCTGCATGAGATTTGCAAAGTCATCGACGACGCGGTCCAGCACCCACGGATAGCTGCGCGGCATCGGCGTGGAGGCGCCAAAGCCGCGCATGTCAGGACGAACCACGCGAAAGTGGCGCGCGAGGTGCGGCACCCAGCCAAACCACATGGCACCGCTTTCGGCATTGCCGTGCAGCAGCATTATGGTTTCCGGCTTGCGCCACGGATCGGTGAAATCATCAACTACGTAATGCAGTTCCAGGTCATCGGCTACCTGTGCTGTGGGCATCGGCATACTCCTGTTCGACTTAAATCGTGAAGGCGTTCAAAATACGCACTGCACCCCCGCCGACTTGACTACTTTGGCCCATACCGCGATCTCGCGCGCGCGGTGTTGCGGTGGCTTACCGGCGCGACGGCGCCGCGGTCGCCACAAACGACGCTCGCGTGGCAATCCGCCCAAACCAGTCACACAGCTTCGGATGCCCCGGCCGCCACTGCAGATCAGGATTGCGGGCTTCCATGCCGAGGGCGCAGGCGAGCGTGATCTGCGCCATGTTGAGTGGGCCACGCATCCACGGATGATCGATTTCGGCCTCCCACAGGTCAATCATGCGCACACTGCGTGCGGTTTCGTGTTTGATGGTCGTCGGCGAACGCTCATCTTCGGGCCGCGCATTCTCGCGGCTCCACACCGCGAGACCATCTGCCATGCTGCGCGCCAATGCTTCGAGACGGCGCGCTTCCCAGCCGGCTTCTGTCGCCGGCACATTGAAGGCGGGCTTGCCGTCCAGTTGATCGAGGTAGGCGCAGATCAGCGCGGATTCCTCCAGCCCGACGCCGTCGTCACGCATGAGATAAGGCACGCGACCGGACGCATTGATGTGATAGTAGGGGCTGTTCGCACTGCGCGTTTGCGCGAGGATGATTTCCACGCGACTCTGCAGCCCCTTCTCGATAATGACGATGCGCGCGATGCGCGCGTAGGGGGAACCTTCGGTGATGTAGAGTTTCATATCTGATTAATTTCCACGCTCGAGTCCGCGGGCTAAAGCATTGTAGAGCAACCTGCCGAGACACGTAGCCCGGATGCAGCGTAGCGCAATCCGGGAATCAGGTTTTCACTCTACCCATCACATGCTGACTTGTCCGGCACTGATTTCCCCGGATTTCATCCGGGCTACGCTGGCCACACTCAACGCGGACAATAATCCGCACGCGTGAAATTCCTGGGAATGCGCGGCCCGCTGATGCCCGGCCTGCCGTCGTCGACACGCTTGAGCAGATCGCGAACCTCCGTGGCGAATGTCGCCAGCGCGTGTGCGCCGCCGGAGGCGCGATGCCCGCCGATGTCATCGTAGTCGACCAGCTTTGCGACCGGGATGTGCTGCATCGCTTCGAGTACGCCACCCTCGCGCGGCGGGTGCAACTGATCCTGACAATTCGGAAACATCAGCACCCGCGCGCGTATCGAACGCGCGGCTGCCACCAGATCACCATTAAATCCCGGCGTCTGTCCGATATCGTGACTCTGAATCGCCCAACTGCGATAAATCCAGTCGCGCGCCTGCACGTTATTGCCCACCGTCTTGGCGCTCGCCGCGTGAAACGCATGCACCTGCTCGCGCGTGGCGAAGCCCTCCTCGAAACCCGCCGCGGACCAACCAACGACGGTCTGAATTTGCAAACCCACGCCGATGCCCGCGCGCGGCGGATCGTCGTTCGGGTAATTGCCGTCTTGCCATTTCGGATCAAGCATGATGGCCTGGCGTATCGATTCCCAGATGAAATTGCCCTGCCGGTTGCCGCGCGCCATCGGCGTCTGCGGTATCGCGATCGCCATGAAATCTGGAAAGCTCACCGCCCACTGCATGGTCTCGATGCCGCCCATCGAACTGCCCGCCACCGCGACCAGGCGCTTGATGCCGAGACACTCGGTCAGCATGCGGTGCTCGGCCTTTACCATATCGCGAATGTTAAAGCGCGGAAACGACATGTTCAAACCGGAGCGCGTGGGCGACGTCGTCGCATTCGGATCGGTGGACGCCGCACCCAGCGTGTCGGGTTGAATCACAAAATACTTGTTGCTATCGAAAGCCCCTCCCGGCCTCACCCACGCCGACTGGCTGTTGCGGTTGCCCTGCAGGCCGTGGATGGAGAGGATCGCATTGCTCTTGTCGGCGTTGAGCTTGCCGAAGGTAATGTACGTCATCCTGAAATCTTGGATGACTTCGCCGCTTTCGAGGATCAGGCCGCCGAGCTGGCAGGTTTGCACTGGGGGTGTTTGGGCGACTGCGGGTTGCACCTGCAATAGCATGGTCATCGATAGCGCGGCGAACACGCCCGCACGAGACGCTGTCATCAAGCATTGAAACAATCGCATAAAAATTTCCTCCGAGGTTATCCTTGACAGTTTCGCGGATCTGCTGAGGTGTCATGCCTTCTGGCTGCGACGGTAAGATTTGCCTAATTGTACTGTGTTATTGATTATGGCATTCTCCGGACATCTTCATACATCCACGGAGGTTTGTCATGGGAAGCGTTGTAGAAACGCGATTTGAACGCTACGCCGAGGTGATGGTACGGGCGCTGGGGCATGCGGATCGGGCAGCCCCGGCGCGCCGGTATCTGCGCGGGCTGATGCTGCCAGGGCAACGCAAGAGCGTGGAGCCGATGGCCGCACGGGTGCATCCCGGGGGTGTGCGCTCGGCACACCAGTCGATGCATCACTTGGTGGCCGAGGCCCAATGGAGCGATACCGCAGTGCTTGCGGCAGTGGCTGGCGAAGTGGTGCCGGTGCTCACCGAGGCGTGGGGTCAGCAGGTGATCATCGAAAACCGGCCCGGCGCTGCTGCGATCCTGGGCACCGAAGTTGCCGCGAAAGCATTGCCGGATGGCTACACGTTGATGATGAACGGCACCGGCGCGCTGGCCATCAACCCGGGGCTGTATGCAAAACTTCCGTATGACCCGGTGCGCGATTTCGCGCCGATCACCAAGCTGGTGATCGTGACGCAGACGCTGGTGGTGCATCCTTCGTTGCCGGCGAAAACGGTGAAGGAATTTATTGCCATCGCAAAAGCCAGGCCGGGGCAGCTCAACTATGCGTCCTTCGGCAACGGGACGGTCAACCACCTGACCACGGAAATGCTGCAGAGTGCAGCGGGCATCCGGCTCGGCAACAACGTAGCGTTCCGCGGTAGCGCCGATGCGAATATTCAGGTGATGAGCGGAGAATTGCCGACGATGTTCGATTCGATGACCTCGGTGTTGCCGAACGTCAAATTCGGCAGGCTGCGCGGATTGGCGGTGTCGAGTGCTGCGCGCTCGCCGTTCCTGCCCCAACTGCCGACCATAGCCGAGTCTGGCTACGCGGGGTTCGAGGTGACCGGCTGGATCGGCGTATTTGCGCCGTCGAGGACGCCCGATGCGGTGCTGGATAAAATCGACCGCGAATTAATTGCGGTGCTGAAGAGACCGGAGATCAAAGAGCATTTCAATCAGCTCGCCTTTGTCGCTGCCAGCGAATCGCGGGAAGAGTTCAGACGCCACATCCCCGCAACCGCGCACGAATCAAATCTGCCTCGACTACCGTGTCAGGTGATAGAGCATCAAATGTTTCGCGCCCATCACTACCTCAAAACAATCAACGCATCCGCTACAACCACGCCAGACCCCGCCGGCCGCACCAGCACAGGATTCAAATCCATCTCGGCAATCCACTCCCGCAGCAACCACGCGAATTCCGACACCGCCGAGAGCATTTGCGCCAGCGCATCGATATCGCGCGGCGCCTGCCCGCGCAAGCCGGCAAAAACCGGTGATGCCTTGAGTTCGCCGATCATCTCGCGCGCTGTCTCGGTGTCAAAAGGCGCAATGCGGTAAGTCGTATCGCGCAGCGTTTCCGCCAGCACGCCGCCCAATCCGAACACCACTATCGGTCCAAACACAGGATCATTCAGCACGCCGATAATGGTCTCAAGCCCGTCGCTGATCATCTCGGACACGAGTACGCCGGCAATCGCCGCCGTGGGCGACGCTTTTTTCGCATTGGCGACGACTTCCACGACCGCGCGTTCGAGTTGGGCATTGTCAGCGACGCCCAGCTTTACGCCGCCGATGTCGGACTTGTGTGCGATATCGCGCGAAACGATTTTTACTGCCACCGGAAATTGCATGCCATCGGGCAAATGCTTCACGGCAGCGTTTGCATCGAGCAATACGTCGCGCGTCACGCTGAGGCCAAACTCACGCAGGATTTGCTTGGAGGCATGTTCGTTCAGCGCGCCGCTAGTTGCCGGTAACGCGGGCAGCTTGCGGCTCGTGGGCAGGTACTCGGTGCTCAGCCGCGCCGACTGTGCGCGTGCGCGGCTGTAATCGGCGAGTTTGTCCATTGCGGCGGCGACGCGGCGGGGCGTGCCCATCGTCGGGATACCGGCCTTGCGAAAAATTTCTCGTCCCTCGACCGTCATTTCAGGCGGCAGCGCGGAGAAAACAAGCACCGGCTTGTGGCCGGGGTTGCGTGCAGCGAGTGTGGCAGTGGCGGACTGCACCAAGGTGTCGCCGCCGCCGGTGGCGAGAAACACACCCAATTGATCGATACCGGGATCGGCCAGCACCGCTTCGATGCACTCGGTAAACCGTGGCATGTTTTCTTTTTTCTGAAAGCCGGCGGTGAGGTCGATGGGGTTGACCACCGAGCCGATGCTGGGCACGTGCTCACGCAGTATCGCGCGGGTGGCTTCAGTGAGCGGCGCGAGTGTCAGGCCGTGATCGTCGGCGGCATCCGAAAAACTCACCAGCGATCCGCCGGAGCCGCTCATCACGGCCACATTGCGCCCGCGCGCCAGACGCCCGCCAACCAGCGTTTGCAGAATATCCACCGCGTCGCCGATGTCGAGGGCTTCGACCACGCTACACTGCCTGCAGGCGGCGCGATACACATCGTGGGAGCCGGTGAGGAATGCGGTGTGCGAGGCGGCGGCACGCTTGCCCTGGTGCGTGTTGCCGGCTTTGATCACGACCAGCGGCTTGCCGGCGGCGAGCGCGCGCCGTGCCGCGGCCATGAAGGCGCGGCCATCGTGCACGCCTTCGAGATAGGCGAGGATGACCTTAGTGCCGGGATCATCCACAAGAGCATCGATCAACTCGGTGGCTTTGATGTCGCACTCGGCGCCGCTCGCCACCAGATAACGAAAGCCCACGCCAGCATAGCCGCACTGGATGACCATGCTGTTGCCGTAACCGCCGCTCTGGATGATGGCGGATACCGGCCCCGGCTTGAGATCGGGCGGGCGCGTGATGCTGCCAAAACCGGCGTACACATGATCATGCACGTTTTTGTAACCGAGGCAGTTGGGTCCGATGATGCGCACGCCGCCCGCGCGCGCGGCTTCGAGCATCTGGCGTTCGAGTTCTGCGCCTTCCGCACCCACTTCGCGAAAGCCGCCGCCGACTACTACCGCAAAGCCGATGCCTTTGTGGCTGCATTGCGTGATGACAGCGGGAACATATTTCGCCTGCAACACAATCACGGCGACATCGACTGGCCCGTCTATATCGGCAATCGCGCGGTAGCATTTTTTGCCGGCGATTTCTTCGTAGTTCGGGTTGACCGGATAGATGCCGCATTGATAGCCGTGCCGGTCGAGTGCGTGCAAGGTTTGTCGTCCGGGCCGCGACAGATCGTTGTTGGCGCCGACGATGGCAATGCCGCGCGGGTTGAACATGTGGGTGAAGTTGGACGGCATGGCGTGTCTCTTCAGCGAGTAAGGTATTATAAGTATATGTTTTAAATGGCTTTATTCGCAGGCACAAACGTCTTGGGCTACGTAAACGCCTTGCGGAATGTAAACGTCGCTCCCTCCCCCAAGGGGCTAATCTATGCACACAAGTCATCTCATGCCGTTCGCTCTGAGTAAGTCGAAGCATGAATGGCTTGATTTTATGGGTTTTTTTAAGCTGCTCATTCTTCGGTAATATTATGGAAAACTCTTTAATAATCAATTAGTTGTAAGATGTGTGCATAGATTAGCCCAAGGGGATACGCTGCGCTCCTTCCAGGCTACAGTTTGCTTTCAGCACCGCGCAGCTTGATGATCTGCGTATGGTAAATCTCGGCGCAGACTTCATCGTTAGAGCGCACCGCGCAGTAGATGGTGAGCCAGTGGTTTTGTTTTTTCTCCCACTTGGCTATGGGCAAAGTCAGGATGTGCACGGGATCGCCCACGCGCAGCATTTTGCGGATCACGGCTTTGGTTGAGCTGTGCACGGCGTTGTCGCCGATGAACTGGTTGTTGTAGCCGAGCTGCACCAGCCGCAACACGTGCGCGGGGTGTAGCGGCGCTCGCTCGCCGTCTTCGTAGATCGGCAGATCGTCTTCGAGCACGCCCTTCCAGTAGGCGTTGTCCTGCGCGGTGAGCGTAAGACTCAGCGAACGATACGCCCGACCAACGATGATGTTGTCCCAGGTGCGGCGCTGCGTGACCGGGCCTTCCCATTCGTTGGGCCGGGTCGCGGCGGCGGCATCCACTGCGGGAAAAGCGCTGGGCACAGCACTCAGCAGGCGCGCGCAAATTTCGCCGCCTGCGGTTTCGTTATAGGCCGTGACCTCGTATGCCTGTTCTGCCTCGCGGCCCGCAACCGGCAAGGTTTCGATGCGCAGGTGATCGCCTTCGCATACGGGCTTGATGAATTTCGCTTCCACCACCGCGCGGCTCAACCACGTTGCGCCCAATTGCGATACCAGCGCGCGCGTCATGTTGCCGTAGTTCGCCACACCCAGCACAAAGGGGCCGCGAAAGCCAAGTTTTTGCGGCAGGCCATCAGTGTGCATGCGGTTGTGCGATTGGTGATTCGCGTGATGCGCTACTACGGTGTAGGGCCTGCCGACGGCGTAGATTTGGGCTGTGGTCATGGCGTTTGTTGCCCTATTGCATAAGCAACGGCAGGCACGCCCAGCAGCATTGCGACCGTCGCAACTTTGCCGAGGGCTTTGCTATTCAAAAAAGAACCGCCCCACCTTCACGCCGGTGACCCACGGCTTGTCGCTGTTTTCAACTTCGATGCTGAATTCGACTTCCACCCGCAGGGAACCATCAGGCCGTTCCTCAATGGCGAGTAATTTCGAGCGCGCGCGGATACGTGAACCGGTGCGCAGCGGCGACAAAAAGCGGATGCGATCCCAACCCTGATTCAACGAATACTTGCGCGGGTAACGGCTGTACGGGGAGATCGCGCGGCTCAGTCGTGGCATCAGCGCGATGCCCATGTTGCCCGGCGCGATGGTGTTTCCAAAATTTGATTGCTCGGCGCGCTCGACGTCGGTGTGTATCCAGCCGGTTTCGCCGCTGAGTTCCACGAAATCATCGATCAATTTTTGCGTGATTACGAACCATTCGCCGGGTTCGGACTCCTGCCCGATATCCTTGCGCATGGCTTCGAGCACGGCTTGCTTTTGCATTTTTGTGGATGGGGATGGAGGCGCATTGGCGAGATGCTGGCTGCCCCCTCCCCAACCCTCCCCCGCTTACGCAAGGGAGGGAGCTATCTTCTACGCCGGCGTAAACATCGGCACCGAAAACCCATTCTCGGTTTTCTTGAACACCACTTTCACTTTTTGTCCAATCTTCACCGTATCCAGATCGCAATCGACGATGTTGGTCATCATCTTGGGGCCTTCGTCGAGTGTGACGTAGGCGATGCAATAGGGCACCGGGCCGCCACGGCGGGTGACGCTGTAGGCGTAGATCACGCCGCTGCCTTTGGTTTGCAGCCACTCGACTTTGGCGCTGAAGCAAAACGGGCACAGCACGCGCGGGTAATGGTGTAGTTCGCCGCAAGCGCCGCACTTTTTGACCAACAACTTGCCTTCGGCGCAGGCGTCGAAGTACGGCTTGTCGCCGGGATTCAGCGTCGGGTCGCGCAGTTTTCTGTCTTGTGCTGGGGTAGCCATTTTGTTATTCCCTTTCCATAATCAAGGTGCCGCTGCCATGCCGGTGGCCGAGTGCGCCGCCGGTGCCGTGTGCGAGTGCGAGGTTGCAGTTTTTCACTTGCACTGCGGCATGTGCTTCACCGCGCAACTGGCGCACCGCTTCGAGAATTTTGGTCATGCCGCCGCGATTCGCCGGGTGGTTGTTGCAGAGGCCACCGCCGTCGGTGTTAAACGGCAGTTTGCCGCTGCCGGCAATCAGGTTGCCGTTGGCAACAAACTTGCCGCCGTCGCCTTTTTTGCAGAAGCCCAGGTCTTCAAGCTGCATCACCACGGTGATGGTGAAGCTGTCATAAATCGACGCGTACTTGATGTCGGCGGGTGTGACGCCGGCTTCTTCAAACGCACGCGGGCCGCTCCATGCGGCGCCGGAGTAGGTCAGGTCAACCTTGCCGCCCATCTGGCCTTTCATGGCTTCGCCTGCACCGATCAGCTTGACCAGCGGCCGCTTGAGGCTTTTGGCGATTTCCGGCTTGCACACAATTACCGCGCCAGCGCCGTCGCTCACCACGCAGCAATCGAGGCGATGCAGCGGGTCGGAAATCATCGGCGAGGCCAGTACCTCCTCAACCGTGACCACATTGCGCAGCATGGCATTCGGGTTGTGCTGCGCGTGATGCGAAGCCGCGACTTTCACCCACGCGAGCTGTTCGCTGGTGGTGCCGAATTCGTACATGTGGCGCATCGCGCACATCGCATACAAATTGACGGTTACCGGGCCGTAAGGCATTTCAAACGGCCCATCGGGCATATTCGCGCCACGATCGCGCACCTGGGTGCCGGAGCTGCCTTCCGAATTGGGGCGTCCGGCAAGTGTGACCAGCGCCACGTTGCATTTGCCGGTGGCAATGGCCTGCGCCGCATGCGCGACATGCAACAGATACGACGTGCCGCCCATGTCGGTGGAGTCTATGTGCCGCAACTTCAAGTTCATATAGTTCGCCATGCTCCAGACGTTGGCGCCTGGCGCATCACCGGCGCAGAAGTAGCCGTCGATGTCGTTTTTGGTGAGTCCCGCGTCTTCGAGCGCGCCTTTTGCAACTTCGGCGTGCAACTGGGCGACGGAATGATCGGGCGCTTTTCGCAGCGGATGCTCGTAAGCGCCTACGATGTAGGCTTTGCCTTTGGTGCTCATGTGTGATTCCCCTTTTTTAAGACCACGGCCAATTTAACTCGAAATGGGGAAACTCACAAATCCTTGCGTGTCGCATGACGCCGGAGTTCATTTGGTGAATAATACGCGGATACTTAAAAATCCCCGGAGAGATTTCACGTGATTTCGCGATCAATGTTTGGTGTTTTCGTAAGCGCCATGCTTTACGTGGCGGCCGGCACTGTGTGCCAGGCGCAGACCGCTTCGACAGAGCCGGTCCTGAGCTTGTCGAAGGGCTCAGCACAGGCCTGGCCCACCAAGCCGATACGCATGCTGGTGGGCTTTCCACCGGGCGGGCCGACCGACGTGGTGGCGCGCATCGTCAGTGAAAAAGTCGCGCAGCAGACCGGTCAGCAGGTGGTGGTGGATAACCGCCCTGGCGCTGCGGGCAATATTGCGGTGGAAATTCTCACGCGCGCCGCGGGCGACGGCCACACGCTGTTGTATTCAAGCAATGCGATTGCGGTGTCGCCGGGACTATATTCCAGGCTGCCGTATGATCCGCTGAAGGACGTCACGCCAGTGACTGAAATCGGCGCCGGCTGCCTGATATTCGTCACGCATCCGGCGCTGCCGATAAAAAACGTGCCGGAATTCATCGCCTACGCCAAAGCGCGGCCGGGGCAACTTAACTATGCGTCGTCGGGCGCCGGCACCAGCACCCATCTGGCGGCGGTGATGTTCTCGCAGCGCGTGGGTATTACCACCCAGCACATACCCTACAAAGGCACGGCGCCGTCGCTGGTGGACATGATTGCCGGGCGCACACAGTTTTTGATGGGCGCGGTGTTGACGGCGGTGCCGCATGTGCGCGACGGGCGCTTGCGCGCGCTGGGCGTCACCGGCAAAAAGCGTATTGCGTCGCTGCCCGATTTGCGCACGCTGGATGAAGGCGATGTGCCGGGCTTTGTGGTGACCACATGGCAGGGTTTATTCGCACCCGCGGGCGTGGCGCCGGCGCTGCTGACGCGGGTGAACGCGGAATTTGTGAAAGCGATCAAAAGCCCGGAACTGCGCCCGCGTATCGAACAGCAGGATATGGAGCCGACAGGGCCGGGGCATGTTGAATTCAACGCGATGTATCGCGCAGAACTTGCGCGCTGGACCAAGGTGGTGAAGGATGCGGGATTGAAGGCGGATTAATGTCGTTTCAAAATTAATAGTTCCACACCGGTATTGCCCATGACCCTCGATCTGAATGCATTCACTCCTGCGTCGGCTGCGGCCGGTGGCGCGCTGATTGGCCTTGCGGCCGCCCTGTTGCTGTTGTTCAGCGGACGCATTGCCGGCATCAGCGGCATCGTAGGCGGTTTGTTGCAGCCGAAGGCGGGCGATGTGAGCTGGCGGCTGGCATTTGTGATCGGCTTGATGGCTGCTCCGGCAGCATACCAACTGTTTGCGGCACTGCCCGCGAGTCGTATCGAAACCGGTGACGCGATACTCGTCGTGGCCGGATTGCTGGTGGGTGTGGGCACGCGCTACGGTGCGGGTTGCACCAGCGGTCACGGCGTGTGCGGGCTTTCGCGCCTTTCCATGAGATCGCTGGTCGCCACTCTGCTATTCATGGCAGCGGGATTTGTCACCGTGTTTGTGGTGCGCCATCTCCTGGGCGCTGTGTGAGGACTATATGAACGCGTTGCTTGCTTTCGTGGCGGGTCTGGTGTTCGGCGTGGGACTGCTGGTATCGGGTATGGCCAACCCTGCAAAGGTGCTGGGATTTCTCGATCTTGCCGGACGGTGGGATTTGTCGTTGGCGCTGGTGATGGCCGGCGCCATAGCGGTGGGGCTGGCGGCGTTCACGCTCGCTAAGCGCCGTCAAACTAGCTGGCTGGGCTTGCCGATGCAAATACCAGGTGCGACACGCATCGACCGCCGTCTGGTCATCGGCAGCGTGTTGTTTGGTGTGGGCTGGGGGCTGGCGGGTATTTGTCCCGGCCCGGCGCTGGTGCTGGTGGGGGCGGGCGCCGCTAACGGTAAGGGTCTGATCTTTGCGGCCGCTATGCTCGCGGGCATGGGGGTATTCGAGGTGTTGGAACGGGTTAGGTCCAGACGCCAGCGCTAACGCTGTTCAGGCTGAAAGTTGCGTAATTACTTCAGGCTGAATTTTTGGTCGCGAATAAACGCGCCAAAGTCAGACCGCTCCGGCACCGAGTAGTGCCGTGCTTTATCTTCCGACCAGCCGTTGAAAGGCGCATCGGGGTAACGGTCGCTGTGTCGCTGTTTGCGCAACGGAAACAAAGCATGGCGGCGCTGATCGTAGGCATCGATTTTTTGTTTAAGGTTGGTTTCGTCAAAGCGATCAGTATGCACCGTGATGTCGAGTGACAGACGTGCGGTGACGTGGCCGTGCTCCAGCGGGTAGCCCAGGCACAGGCCGGCGACCGGGAACACGGCATCGGGCAGGCCGAGAATATCGCTGGTCTCACGCGGATGATTGCGCACGGCACTGATCGGCACTGTACCTAAACCTGCTGCTTCGGCGGCGCGGATAAATTGCGCCAACACTATGCCCGCGTCCACGGCGGCGTTCATGAAGTGATCGAGATGCTCGTTCACAAACGGTTTGCCGCGCCATGCGCCGATTTGACGGATACGCCGGTTGTTGCCGCAGAAAACCAGAAACACCGGCGCGTCATTGATCCACGGCATGTCGGGGATGCCATCGGCGATGGCTTTGATCCTGCTGCGATCTGCGACGTGAATAATGTCAGCCTGCTGCAAATCCGATTTGGAGGGGGCTGACAGTGCGCACGCGAACAACAATTTGAGCAGCGCCGCATCCACCGCTTGCGGTGTCCATTTGCGATGCGAGCTGTGCTCTACCATGCGCCGCAGTTCGGCGATGCCGTCGTTGGACAGACCGGCGGGTGTGAAAATGGCTTCACCAAAGCGGGTAAGCGTGGCTTTTGCGATTCGAGCAGAATCGTTGGCGGCGGGCTGATTCATCTTGAATATCCTGTGCATTTATTAAAAATATCTAATAAAAACAGATAGTTATATTACTTTTTCACTGGCGTGTGCGGGCTTGTGCATGACGCCACCGTGCATGAGGAGAGTCGCTACATTTCTTGCCCCGAAGACGTAAAGTGTCGTAAACTCACGCCCTTTCTATTTTCACCCGAACTGCCCTTCTATTATTGGCGTTTTGCGGTGTGCGATCCACGCATAAGTAAGGATAAAACCCTCATGGTAGTGATTCGTTTAGCGCGCGGTGGCGCCAAAAAGCGTCCGTTTTACAACGTTGTGGTCGCGGATTCCCGCCGCGCCCGTGATGGTCGATTTATCGAGCGTATCGGATTTTACGATCCCAAGGCGCCCGCAGGCCATGAAACGTTTCGGCTTGACCGCGCGCGTCTGACGCACTGGCAGTCGGTGGGTGCGCAACCTTCCGATACCGTGAGTCGTCTTGCCAAGCAATTTGCCAAAGTTGCCGGCGCTGTGCCCGCCGCTGCCGCCGTCGCCGCCATTGAGCCTGCCGCTGCCTGATAAATTGGTGGAAATGGGGCGCATCAGTGCTCCGTTTGGGATCAAGGGCTGGGTGAGGGTTCAGTCGTATAGTAGTTCCGGTGGGACCGCCAGTGGCGTAAATGGTTTGGCACAGTACCCGACATGGTGGCTCAGTGATGCCGCTGATGGCTGGCGGGAAGTGGCGGTGGTGCAAGCGCAGGTGCAGGGCGTTGATGTGGTGGCAAAGTTAGCTGGATGTGATGATCGCGATGTGGCGGCTAGTTTTAAGGGCCAGACAGTCGCGATACCACGGGCAGCCTTTCCGCCGGCTGAAAAAGGCGAGTATTACTGGGCCGATTTGCTGGGGCTGAACGTCAAGAATTCTGAAGGGCTGGATTTTGGTGTCGTAACCTCGATGCTGGAAACCGGCGCTAATGCAGTGATGGTTGTGCAACAAAGTGCGGTTGACGGCGCCGGGAACGGCAAAGAGGAACGCTTGATACCGTTCATCGCCAGTGTAATCAAGCGTGTGGATATTGCAGCTGGTTTGATCGAAGTCGACTGGGGTGCGGATTTTTAGCCGTAACTGCCTATGCTGCAATTTGACGTAGTTACGCTGTTTCCGAAAATGTTCGACGCGCTTACCGAGTCGGGCATTATCGGGAGGGCGCGCGACCGGCGGGCGTACCAGTTTTTGCCGTGGAATCCGCGTGATTTCGCCACCAACAGCCACCGCACGGTGGACGACCGGCCTTACGGCGGCGGCCCCGGCATGGTGATGATGATTGATCCGCTGGAAAAGGCGGTGTGTGCGGCGCGGCAGCGGCAGATCAGCGCCGGCGTGCGCAAGCCGCGGGTGATTTACCTGTCGCCGCAGGGACGATTGTTGACACACCAGTTGGTGATGTCGCTGGCGGCGGAGCAGGGCATAGTGTTGCTGGCGGGACGCTACGAAGGTGTGGATGAACGCTTGATTGCACGCCAGTTTGACGACGAAATCTCGATAGGTGATTTCGTGATGTCGGGTGGTGAGTTGGCGGCGATGGCTTTGATGGACGCGGTGATACGGCAGTTGCCCGGCGTGCTGGGCGATGCGCAGTCGGCGGAACAGGATTCGTTTGTGCGCGGGTTGCTGGATTGCCCGCACTACACGCGGCCTGAGGTGTATGAAGGCGAAGGCGTGCCGCCGGTGTTGATGTCGGGCAACCATGCGCAGATTAGCCGCTGGCGCTTGCAGCAGTCACTGGGCAGAACGCAGCAACGGCGGCCGGATTTGCTGGCGGCACGCGGGATAAGCAATGACGAGCGTGCGCTATTGGATGAATACAGGAACGAAGCACAAGGAGCAGCAAAATGAACTTGTTAGACGAACTCGAAAATGAAGAAATCGCGCGTCTGGGTAAAAAAATCCCGGATTTTTCCGCTGGCGACACCGTGGTGGTCAGTGTCAAAGTAGTCGAAGGCGAACGCAAACGTGTGCAGGCCTACGAAGGCGTGGTAATTTCCAGGCGCAATCGCGGACTGAATTCAAATTTCATCGTGCGCAAAATCTCCTCGGGTGAGGGTGTGGAGCGTACGTTCCAGACGTACTCGCCGCTGATCACCAGCATCGAGATCAAGCGCCGAGGCGATGTGAGCCGCTCCAAGCTCTATTACCTGCGCAACCTCACCGGCAAAGCCGCGCGTATCAAGGAAAAGCTGGCTGTTCGCGGTTCAGCCGCAGCGGTGCCGGAAATGCTGCCGGAAGCGCCGGCCGAGGCTGCGAAATAAGCGCAAAATAGTCGCGCAAATCTTAGTTTATTGAAAAAAGCGGCTTATTTACATAAGCCGCCTTTTTTTTGGATAGAATCCAGCTTCCCCAAGGATTTTCACGATAGTTCAGGAGCACACATGATTCACATTCTGGTTCATGACAAGAAAGACAGCGTGGGCGTGGCCGTGGTTGAAGGTATCAAGGCCGGGCAGGAGTTGGTGGGTTGGGTGATGGAGGACGACTCGACCATCAAGGTCAAGGCGATCAACGATATTCCCATCGGCCATAAAGTGGCGACCAGCGGCATCAAAAACGGCGACACCATCATCAAGTATGGTTTCGACATCGGCAAGGCGGTGGCCGATATCAAGGTGGGCGAGCATGCGCACGTACACAACATCAAAACCAAGCGCTGGTGATATGACGGGTTACCCCCTTCACCCTTCACCCTTCACTCTTCACGAGGTCAATAATGATTAACAGCAAAACCACATTCATGGGTTATCGCCGCGAGAACGGCCGCGTCGGCGTGCGCAACCACGTCATCATTCTGCCGCTGGATGATTTGTCGAATGCCGCTTGCGACGGCGTCGCGCACAACATCAAGGGCACGGTGGCCGTTGGCCATCCGTATGGGCGCTTGCAGTTCGGCGCGGACCTTGAGCTGCATTTCCGCACGCTGATAGGCGCGGGCTGCAATCCCAATGTCGCCGCGGTGGTGGTGATCGGGATCGAGGAAGAGTGGACCAATCGCATCGTCCAGGCCATTGCCAAGACCGGCAAGCCGGTCACCGGCTTTGGCATAGAACTGCACGGCGATCACGACACGATTCTGCGCGCCTCCAAAGTGGCAAAGGAATACCTGCAGTGGGCGTCGGAGCAGCGGCGCGTGGAATGCCCGATCAGCGATCTGTGGGTGTCCACCAAATGCGGCGAGTCCGATACCACTTCCGGCTGCGGTTCCAATCCGACAGTCGGCAGCGCATTCGACAAGCTCGATCCGCTGGGCGTCACCCTGTGTTTCGGTGAAACCACCGAAATTACCGGCGGCGAGCACATCGTGGCGGATCGTTGTGCGACGCCGGAAGTGCGCGCCGCGTTCATGAAAATGTTCGACCGCTATCAGGCAGTGATCGAACGCCACAAGACCAGTGATCTATCGGACTCGCAACCGACCAAGGGCAACATTGCGGGCGGCCTCACCACCATCGAAGAAAAAGCGCTCGGTAATATCCAGAAAATCGGCAAGCACTGCAAGGTGATTGGCGTTCTCGACAAAGCCGAGATGCCGACCCGGCCGGGCCTGTGGTTCATGGATTCGTCTTCGGCGGCGGCGGAAATGGTGACGCTGTGTGCCGCTTCGGGTTACGTGGTGCATCTGTTTCCCACGGGACAGGGCAACGTGATTGGCAATCCGATTATTCCGGTGATTAAACTGTGCGCTAATCCGCGCACCGTGCGCACCATGTCGGAACACGTCGATTACGATTGCACGGGTCTGTTGCAGCGCGAAAAGAATCTCGATCAAACCGGCAACGAATTGCTCGACGTGATGTTGCGCACCTGTAACGGCCGCCTCACCGCGGCCGAAGCGCTGGGCCATAACGAATTCGTGATGACGCGATTGTACGAGTCGGCGTAACGCAAACTGGCGCGGTTGTGATTGTGCTCCTGCCTCAAGACCTTCCCTCACCCCTGCCCCTCTGCTCTGCGGCAAGTGTTCCCTTGTCCCAGTGGGAGAGGGGTTACAACATCCGCTTTTTCTGGCGTGAATGTCTGGTTCCACCGGTGGCGCGATGGTTTGCTCCCTTCTCCCGCCGGGAGAAGGGCCGGGGATGAGGGAGAGAAGCACCGCGCACCCTATCTGAAATGGCCGGAAAATTTAGAGG
>CAMBCF010000011.1 GCA_945864585.1 Bordetella parapertussis
GGACGCATTTCCGCGCTCGCCAATGTGCTGGCCGGGCGTCTGGGACACGTTGCGGCCTGGCGCGGCATCTCGCATTGCTTTGAGCGCAGCGACCGCTTGCTGGCACTGCAGTGCCTGGAGCGGGTCGGGCTACTGTCGCATGCCGCGCAACGCGCGGATACGCTCTCGGGTGGTCAACAACAGCGCGTCGCCATCGCGCGGGCGCTGGCACAGCAACCGGACATCATCGTCGCCGATGAACCGGTAGCCAGCCTTGACCCGTCGAATGGCGCCGGCATTCTTGATCTATTACGCGGGATTTGCCGCGAGGAAGGTGTATCCGTGCTATGCAGCCTGCATCAGGTGCATCTGGCGCGGGAATTCGCGGATCGTCTGGTGGGTCTGGCGAACGGTCGCGTTATGCTGAATGTTGCGGCGGCGGATTTCGGGGAAGATCGGGCACGCGAGCTTTACGGTGCTGCGCCTTCTTGAGTGTCAATAACTTCGTATAATGTATATTATGTAAAATTATCTATTGCCCGCGCCTTACCCCACCCGCGACCAACGCAGAAACACTCGCAGCCTCCTGTAATCAGCCGCCGCAATAGCATCGGGCGCCAACACCACATAGCGCACCGTTCTATCCGCCTCGTCACGCACGCGCACCACCGTCAGCCACGTCGAGATGAGCCCGCCCGGCAGCACACTGCCAACTATCCAGCGACCGGATTTAAGCTGACAACTCAAGCTCCCGGCGCCGCAGCGCAACGCCACCACCGCGTTCGCATGCGACCTTAGGGCATGCACGCGCAATGCCGCGGCACCAGATATCAGGGCCAGCACACACACCGGGGCGGCCACCGCCAGGGGCAGGTAGCAGACTGAGACTGCAGCAGTAGCACCGACTGCCGCGCACAGCCATAGTATGAGCAGGCGCGACGCATTGACCTCAATTACGCCCGGCAACGCCGATGGCTTATCCGCCACGCTTTAACCCCCACAAAAAAACCGGCCTTGAAGGTTCAAGGCCGGGGGCTGAGTAAGACTACAAAGGAGAAATCGGTTCAGCTTCTTATATTGCGTATCTCAGTGACCGCCAGCCCGGCGATGTCCTGCAGTTTACCGTAACGGCTGGACCCCAAATCGACCAGGTTGCTGACCCGCGAGTAGCTCGATTGCACCAGCATGCGCTGGCCGCTGGCGCCTACGCGCTCGATGCCAAAATCTATTTTTTCACGCTGCTCTGGAGTCAGTTTACTGAGCAAATTCTTGGTCGCCCACACCTGCCCGAACTGCGCCATGTCCGACAGACGTGCGGTGTGATTGATGGTGTCACCCAGCACCACGAATTCGACGCTGGTAGCGGTCTGAAAAGTGCCCAGCCATTCCTGCCCTTCATTAAGTCCGGTGTTGAGGTAGAGTTCGTTGACCCAGTTTTTACGCAACTGCCACTGCTTGGACAGCCGCGCCATCGCGGACTTGATCTCCTGAGCGCAGATCACGGCGTTCAGCACGTAATTCGAGTCCGGCTGCGGGAAAAAATAGTACACCATGCCGTCGCCGACATGCTTGCCGTGGGTACCGTAATACTTGCGGAATATCTCGCCGGCGGTAGCCCAAATCTTGTTGATCAGCTCGAAATACTCGTCAGGCGGCAGTTCCGAGCAAATTTTGACGGATTCCTGCAAATCAGCCACCAGCACCGCCAGATCGGTAAGCACCGGCAGGCGCTTGCTGAGCAGGGTGCGAATAACCATATCGCGCCGGCCCAGCAGGCGCAGCAACTCGTCGGCATTGCTTTCGCGGGGCGCGACAATGATCAATATGCCTTCGCGAAAGTAGGTGGCGAATGCAGTGTGTTCCGTGGGCTTGTCGAGGTCATTAAAGAGACACAGCGGCAGCTCGTTGACCACATTGGCGCGCGCGGGCTCCGCCGCCTCGTAAAGTTGCTCCAGTGCCCGGATGCGGGGCATAGGCATGCCGAGCAGCGGCTGGACGATGCCCTCCAGTTTCATGCGTTCTTTCGCCAGCGCCAGATTCATACGCAGTATGGCAGCGTAGTTCGGGCTAAGCTCCGTCGCCTGATCCAGCAGCAGTTTGAAAATACTCCGGTCGTCGGTGCCGGGCGGCAACTGGTTAAACAGTCCAGGTATGCCGTCCAGCGCTTTGTCGTTGAACCACAGTACTTCGAATTTGTAGTTCACCATATAGACTATATGGGGTAACTCCTCTATGGTAAGCGTCAATCTGTTTGAACTGTCCAACTTAGAAGATTTACTGTCCAATAGAGCAGAACGCGACGACGGCCCGTCGCGAGGTATGCTGATGGGATTGGGGTTATTCGCCGCCAGACGTAATCCGATGTCATCCATGCTGATACCGCCTTTCTTCCATTGCTGGATCTGTTCAATACGCTGCAGAACCTCAGGGGAGAAATGACCGATCTGCCGTGGGCCGCTGCCACTGATTTCCGGCCGGGAAACTATAGGCTTGGGCAAAAATCTGCGGGCTATGTAATTGTTCAGCGTAGCGCGCGATATTCCAGATCTCTCGAGAATATCTTTGCTGGTTAATAATTTATCTTCCATCCCTGTCTATCCTGACCCTAATTTGTATTTATTATTTTTACTGTGTAATCAGATTACACATTAAGTGTTAGTAAAGTCAATAGCAGATAGACACTTAAGTGCAAGGATTTGTTTTGTGCTTTGGCGTAGGCGCAACAGGGTAGCTCTGCTCTATGCGCCGGGTGTTGAGCCAAGCGGGCCATCCCGGCCTGCCCTGCCCCCTCTGGCTACCCTCTTCCCGGCCCTCACACAGCGCCGCAGGTATTCCCTTAAACCCGTGGGAGCGTGCGGATGGCGCCTTGGGGCGTAGCCTGCCTGCACTCTTAAAATGCCGAAATCCCGGTCTGTGCACGCCCAAGCACCAGCGCATGTATGTCATGGGTGCCTTCGAGGGTGTTGATGGTTTCCATGTTCATCATGTGGCGGATGACATTGAATTCATCCGAAATGCCGTTGCCGCCGAGCATGTCCCGAGCCATGCGGGCGATATCCAGCGCCTTGCCTGTGCAATTGCGCTTGACCAGCGACACCATTTCCGGGGTAGCCTTGCCCTGCTCGCGCAGGCGTGACAGGTGCAGGCAGGCGAGCAGGCCAATAGTGATTTCGGTTTGCATGTCCGCAAGTTTTTTCTGGATCAACTGATTCGCCGCCAGTGGCTTGCCGAACTGCTTGCGATCCAGCGTATATTGCCGGGCTGTGTGCCAGCAGGCTTCGGCAGCGCCGAGCGCGCCCCAGCAAATCGAAAAACGCGCATTATTCAGGCAGCCGAAAGGGCCTTTTAAACCGGTTACCCCTGGCAACAGGTTTTCATCGGGCACGAATACCTGATCCATGGTGATTTCGCCTGTTTGCGAGGCGCGCACGGAAAACTTGCCTTCAATTTTGCGCGTGGTTAGTCCTAGCATGCCGCGCTCCAGGATAAAACCGCGTACTGTCCCCTCCCCGTCTTTCGCCCACACCACCATGATGTCGGCGATGGGCGCATGGGTGATCCAAAGCTTGGTGCCTGTAAGCCTCCAGCCGCCTGCCACTTTTTTCGCTCGCGATTTCATGCCGCCGGCGTCGGAGCCGTGATCAGGTTCGGTCAATCCGAAGCAGCCCAGCAGCTCACCCGTGGCCATTTTCGGCAGATACTTTTGGCGCTGTTCCTCGCTGCCATAGGCGTAAATTGGCGTCATCGCCAGCCCGGTTTGCACGCTGCAGGCCGAACGAAACGCGGTGTCCACACGCTCCAGTTCACGCATCACCAGCCCGTAAGCTACGTAACCTATGCCGGCGCAGCCGTAACCTTCAAGCGGCGCGCCGAGAAAGCCGAGTTCACCCATTTCGCGCATGACTATCGGATCGAACGACTCGTTGCGATTCCAGTCGCGAATGCGCGGTTGCAGCTTTTCCTGGGCATACGCGCGCGCGGTGTCACGAATCAGGCGTTCCTCGTCGGTGAGCAAATCCTCAATCAGGAACGGATCGTCCCACTTGAACTGCCCGCCGATGAGGGTAACTTTGGTGAAATCGGTCATAATATTTCTCTATAATGAGCAAACAAAAAAGCCGGTGGCATCTCTGCTCCGGCCTCTTTTTTTATTAATAATATCAGATACTTAAGAAACGCGCTCCAGAACAACCGCAGTGCCCTGCCCGCCGCCGATGCACAGGCTCACCAGCGCATAACGCCCGCCGGTGCGCTGCAACTGCCGCGCGGCCGTCAGCGCTAAACGCGCGCCGGAGGCGCCCAGCGGATGGCCCAGCGCAATCGCGCCGCCGTTCGGGTTCACGCGCTTGTCATCGAAGGCCACGCCCAAACCCTTCAGACACGAGAGCACTTGTGCTGCGAACGCTTCGTTGATTTCGATAACGTCCATGTCTTTGACGGTGAGTCCGAGACGCGCCAGCGCTTTTAGCGACGCGGCAACCGGCCCGATACCCATAATGTGCGGCGGCGCGCCGGCGGAGGCGCTGGAAATCACGCGCACCATTGGTTTCACGCCGGCTTTTTCCCCCGCAGCCCTGGAACCGACCATCAGACACACGGCGCCGTCGTTCACACCGGAGGCGTTGCCCGCAGTGGTAACACCGCCTTCATACAAGGCTTTCATCTTGGCCAGCGTGGCAATGTCGGAATCGGGACGCGGATGCTCATCGTCGGCCACCGCAGGCACCGGACCTTTGCGCGTGGGCGGCAATTCCACCGGCGCGATTTCGCCGCTGAAGAAGCCTTCACCTTTGGCCAGCGCGTATTTCGCTTGCGAGGCCGCAGCGAAGGTATCGGCCTGCTCGCGTGTAATGCCGTACTCGCGTGCGAGGTTATCCGAGGTCTGGGGCATTTGCGGATCGCCAAATCGCTTGACCAGCGCGGGGTTGGAGAAACGCGGGCCGATGGTGCTATCGAAGAACTTGATGCCGCGGTCAAACGCCATTTCCGAGCGGCTCATTACTATAGGTGAACGGCTCATGCTTTCCACGCCACCTACCACGAACACATCGCCCTCACCCGCCGTGATCGAATGCGCGGCGTGCACCAGCGCACCCAACCCGCTGGCGCAGTTACGCTGAATCACCGTGCCCGGCGTTTCAATCGGCAGATCAGCCATCAGCAGCGCATGACGCGCCACACAGCGGCTGTCTTCACCACCCTGATTGGCGCAACCGACGATCACATCTTCAATTTGTTCGGGCTTAAATGCCGATTTGGCGACCACCGCTTTAATTACGCCGCCCAGCATATCGTCAGGGCGAACCTTCGCCAGCGCGCCGGCATGACGTCCAAAGGGGGTGCGCTTACCTTCGTATATATATGCGTCTAACATTTGTATTTTCCTTTTAAAAACAGATAATTAATAAGTATTTATGATAAAATGGATTAAAACTCTAGCGTGAGCAGCGAGACCCCAAGTTTCGCGCGGCGCGTCAACCAGATATTCGGACGATAACGCGGATCGGCGTAGATTTTGTTCATGTTGTCCAGTATGCGGTAAATATTTTGCACGCCCAGCACATCGCCGAACTTGAACGGGCCATTCGGGTAATTAAGGCCCAGCGTCACCGCCTTGTCGATATCTGCCGGCACCGAAGTGCGGCTTTGCGCAATAGAGCAGCCGATATTGACGATCATCGCCACGATGCGCTGCGCGATAAAGCCGGGGCTGTCGCGGCACACCGTCACCGGCACACCATCGGAGGCGAGCAGGCCATGTGCCGCATCGCGGTAGGCCGGGTCAGTAAGCGGCGTGGGCATTATGGTGCGGCGCTTTACCATTGGAAACAGCGTGTCCACGGCGATGGTGCGCCTGGGGTCGAGGCCTTGCGAGGTTGCAGCAGTGGTCGCATCATCACCGATAGGCGTCACCAGTATCAGCGCTTTGGCAGAAGGCGTGGCGCCCGACTCCACCGCGGCGCCCAGCTTGCCCAGTAATTCCTTCAACTTGGCCGAACCGGCGGCTTCAACCGCACTGACCCAAACCGATTCCGGTCGCGCGGCAGGCGCGGGAGCCTCCGGCGCGACGATGGCCTTCATATCGGCGTCGTAATTGTAAAAGCCTTTCTTTGATTTGCGTCCAAGCACGCCGGCCTCGAAACGCTCCTGCATAATCAAGCTCGGGCGATAACGTGGTTCCTGAAAAAACTGGTTATAAATCAAGGCGGAAGCCGGTTGCGTGACATCCAGGCCAGTCAGCTCCATCAACTCGAACGGACCCATACGAAAGCCGCCGACATCGCGCATTACCCGGTCCACATCCGCGAAGGTTGCGACACCTTCGTGGACCAGATGTGAGGCTTCGAGGCTAAACCCGCGGCCCACCTGATTGACCAGAAAGCCTGGCGCATCGGTCAGGCGCACCGGCTCGCGCGTCATGCGGCGGCCCAACGCCATCAACGCGTCGCACACCCATTCCTCGGTTAGCAATCCGGAAATCACTTCCACCAGCTTCATCAGCGGCACCGGATTGAAAAAATGGAAACCGGCGAAGCGCTGCGGTGTCTTGAGCTTTGCCCCGATGCTCGTCACCGACATCGATGAAGTATTCGACACGATGATGCAAGCGGGAGAAACAATCGTTTCCAGCTCGCCAAACAATGCGCGCTTGGCTTCAAGATTTTCGACGATGGCCTCGATCACCACGTGGCAAGGCTTCATGTCACAGTGCGAATCCACAATCGTGATGCGCGCGGTAGCGGCAGCGGCTTCTGCCTTGCTCATGCTGCCTTTTTCAGCAGCACGAACCAGCATTTTCGCGATGAAATCCCTGGCCTCGGCCGCAGCACCAGGGCGCGCATCCGTCATCAGCACATTCATGCCGCCCGCAACAGTAACCTGAACGATGCCGCGACCCATCGCACCGGTGCCGATCACCCCGACGAGCAAATCTGGCCGATCAACATCCAACACCGCCACCGTCATGAAATATCCTTATTAAACAATTAGTTATATTGTATATGCGCGCTGCGTAGCGCTATGAATTATAGGCCCAGGCGCGAGCAGTGGCAATCAGCACAAAGCTCACCGCACTCTCATTTAAAAGGGGTCAGACTCGATTTAACAAATATAATGTAATAAAAACAATGATTTAAAAATGTTTATTTAATTATCAAATCTGCCACGCGATTATCTTTTTGCCCGGCAGCTGACGCGTGATACGCGCTAAACGTTGCCGGGGTCTCCAGACTCACGCGCCCCAGCACACCGCTGCGGTAATCCATCAGCAAGGTGATTGCGGCTTTTTCGAAATCGAGCCCTGCGCCCTTGAGCCGGTAGCCGCGCTTGACGGCTACAGCTTCGACCACGCTGACCCCATCGCTTTGCGTGTGCCCGGCCGATAGCGATGCGTAGTCGTAGCGTGCAGCCAGCGCCTGTGGATATCGCGCCAGCAGAATTTCTCCTAGAAACAGCGCAACTTCGGATTCGTGATACGCCTTGACGCCGATCATGTGGCTGGCTGCGAGCATCAGGCCCTCGCTGGCGTGTTCGATGCGCGGCCACATCAGGCCGGGAGTGTCGGTGAGAATCATCTCCGAAGACAGTTCGTAACGCGCCAGCGCTTTGGTCACCGCCGGTTCATCGCCCACCTTGGCAGCGCGCCGTTTGAGCAAGGCGTTAATCAACGTTGATTTACCCACGTTCGGCACGCCCATGATCATCATGCGCAGCGGCTTGAAATTGTCGTTGCGATGCGGCGCGAGTTTTTTTGCGGCAGCCAGCACTTTGAAGACTTCGCCCGGCTTTTTGCACGACAGCGCAATCGCCGCGACATTCTTTTGCGCATTAAAAAACTTAAGCCACGCTTGCGTAACCGCGGGATCAGCCAGATCCAGCTTGTTCAGCACCTTGAGACAGGGCCGCTGACGCTGCGCGCGCAGCGTTTCGACCAGCGGATTCGCGCTCGCCATCGGGCAGCGTGCGTCGAGCACCTCGATCACCAGGTCGTGTTCCGCCATGGCCTGTTTGGCCTTTTTGACGGCGACGGCCATGTGGCCGGGAAACCAATTGATCGACATATAACAATACGCAACACAAAATACAACAATACACGCTTTACGGATTGTGTACTCCGCAGGCAGCGAGTCGCACAGCCCGATTCAGTGTCACAATATAGCCTGTAATTGCTGTTTCCATTTTATTTCTACTTTCCGGCGCTGGTATCGTGTTCGAAAATATATTCAAAAAAGACGTGCTGGCCGCTGACGCCAGCGCAGCGGAGGCGCAAACAGCGTCCACCGCCTTACTCGCCGATGGCAGCGCGCCAGTGCCACTGACGCTTTCTGCGGAAGAATTGCAGGCCTGGCATCAACGCCTGGACGCCGCTGCCAATGACGACACGGCGTTGCTGCATATCGCGCATCACGCGCCTACGCCGCCCTTGAAGCTGGCGGCGATCGAGGCGTTGACGCATGAAGACGCTTTCAGGCAAGCGATGCAGGATTTTCGTGAGGCCGACAAGCGTCTGTATCGCGCCGCGAAATCGCGCTGGGACAAGGCGCGCGCCACCCGCATCGCCACTGCCGAAGCCGACGCCCTGATCGCCAGCGCGCACGCATTGCTCGCGCTGGAGGTGGTCGCCGTCAATCGCGTGCTGGATCTCGATCACGCGTGGGCCGCTCTGGGCAGCAAGCTGCTGGACCCAGCCTTACCCGCTGAATTCGCCGCGCTTAGTGCGCAACTGGGCGCCAAGGTGCGCGTGCGCGGCGAGCATGCACAGGCACTCACCCGCTGGCTGGCGGCGGCTGATGATGCGATGGCGAATTTGAGCGCGGCGCTGCCGGGCGTCGCCTACGGCACCGCCGCGCCTGCTGATGCGCAAACCCTGGCGCTGGGTCTGCTGGAACTGGTACATAACACTGCTGAACCAGATGACACGCGCTGCATCGAAAAATCCGCTGTCGCCAGGCGTCTGCTGGCACTGGCTTCGAGCGTGGTTGAGCGCGCGAAATTTCTGCAGTCATTGCCCGCGTCGGGCAGCGCCGATGATGCCGGGGAAAAGCTGCTGATCGAACAATGGCGCGGATTTCCCGAGTTGTCCGAAGGTGAATTGCATACCGTACTGGCAACGCGCTTCGCGGACTGGCGCAATACCGGCGCCCATACGCGGCAACACGAACAGCAGACGCAAAGCGCCCACGAGCGCGCACGACGCGCGGAACAGCAGCAGCAGCGTGTGGCCGCGATCCAGCGCGATGTCGAGGCCGCGGAAGCCGCGCAAGCCGGCGGACACGTGGCGGATCTCACGCGGTTGCTGGGCGCGATCGATCAGGGATTGAAGCGTGGCCCGCTGACAGGCAACCTCGCGCCGCGCATTGAATCACTGCGCCGCGAACAGCGGCGCCTGCAGGACTGGCAGCGCTGGAGCGGCGGACAAGGCCGCGAACAGCTGGTGGCTGAGGCGCAGGCACTGGCTGCCGCCGGCAGCGGCAAAGTCGTCCTTAAGGCGCATACCGAAGCCATTAACAAGTTGCGCGAGCGCTGGAAAGAACTCGATAAACTGGGTGCTGCGTCCAAGCAAACCGTATGGCTCGCCTTTGACGGCGCATTGGAGGCGGCCCACGCACCGGTGGCAGCGCATCTGCAAAAACTCAAACTTGCGCGCCAGGAAAATCTTGCGGCGCGCAAACAAATCATTGCCGGCTTGACGCAAGCTGCGGCGAAATTTTTTCCTGCCGCGCAGGAAGATGCTGCCGCCGACGCCAACGCAGTCGACTGGCGCGCCCTCGCCCACACCCTGGATGAAGCCCAGGCCGCGTGGCGCAAGCTCGGACCCGTCGAACACACGGTGCCGCGCAAAACACTGCAAGGCGACAACGCCATTACCACGCGTTACGCGGCAGCGCTGCAGGCGCTGCAAGCGCCGCTGCAAAACGTCTATGGCGAGGCGCGCAGCCAACGCGAACAACTGGTCGCGGGCGCGAAACAAATTGCGGCATCCGACGTTAGCGCGCGCGATGTGGTGGACAAGGTGCGCAAGCTGCAAACACAATGGCAAGCCGTGGCCAAGGCCCTGCCACTGCCGCGGCGTGATGAAAACACGTTGTGGATGGCTTTCAAAACGGCCACTGACGCCATCTTCACGGCGCGTGATACCGCGCGCGCGGCAAGCGAAGCTGAATTTAATGCCAAACAAAAAGCGCGGGCGGAAATTATCGAACGCGTTGCGGCGCTGGCCAGCGCCACTACTGCAACGGATATCAAACGCACATTGAGCGAATCCGACAACGCCTGGCGCGCCGCACCCGAGGCGCCTAAAGCACAAGCCGCCAAACTGGATGCGCGTTATCGTGCCGCGCGCGACGCTGCCGCCCGGCACATCAGTGAGCTCGCGCTGCACGCCGAACAAGCGCGTTACGATGCGTTGCTGGCGAAGATCAGGTTATGCCATGAGCGTGAAGCGCTGGCGCTCAGCGCTGAACAAACAGCCGCTTTGGAAACGCGCTGGAACGCTGTAGCGCATCTGCCCGAGGCATGGAAAAGCCGAATCGACGCACGCTTTCAGGGGCACGCAACGGAGAACGCAAAACCGGGCGCGAGCCTGCAGGATATCCTGCTCAATCTCGAAGTCGCCTGCGGCATCGACAGTCCGCAGGAATTTCTCGCTGCGCGCCAGCATCTGAAAATACGCGCATTGAAAAACGCCATGGAAGGCCGCCAGAACACCGCTACCACGCCTGCGGAAATTGAACGCTGGATGCTTGAGGCCGCGGCGTCGGCCCGCCCCGATGAAACCTCGCGCGAGCGGCTTACAAAAATCATCGCGGCAGTACGACGGCGCAGACAGAGTTAGTGATAGCGCGCACCTGGGTAATTGGCTATGAGTGGCTGCCATCCGCGTTTTACTGGAGGCGGCTTTCCGCCCACGCGGCACTTGCCAGCAACCCATAGTCCGCGCCGTACGCTCCCACCAGTTGCACGCCCACCGGCAAGCCGTTGGCGGCGACACCCGCGGGGAGCGTGATCGCGGGCACGTGCAACACGGTCCAGATGGCGTTGAAGATAGCCTCGCCGGTGCTGCTGAGCGTTACCGGCGCTGCGCCCGGCGCACTGGGCACCAACAGTGCATCGTAGTCACGGAAAATATCGCGCAGCATGCGCCGGCAGTCGGCCACGGACTGCTGTGCCTCTATATAAGCCTCAATCGTGCAGGCAGCCCAGCGCGCGATGCGTGGCTGTAGCGACGCGCTGATCTTTTCAGGTGCGCTGCGCAATTCGTGACTCAGGGCGCGATACGCCTCGTAGTCGCCGATCACGCTGTGCGCAGCGGCCACGGCGTCGAACGCGAACGGTAGCTGATACTCCGTCACCGATGCGCCCGCGCGCGACAGCGACGCCGCAGCGGCTTCGATGGCAGCCACGGTCGCGGGCTCGGCAGATTTCCATTGTGGTGTGCGGCAAAAACCGATACGCGGTTTAGTCGCTGCGTTTAGCGCAGGCGCGGCACATTCGGTAACCAGCGGCAGACTCAATGCAATGTCTTCGACGCTGCGTGCAATAAGGCCTACGGTATCCAGTGATTCCGCGTTGGGTTTCACACCTGCGCGGTTGATAAGGCAGAAGGACGGCTTAAAGCCCACCGCCCCGCAATAGGATGCGGGCCGCAGCACCGAGCCGCCGGTCTGCGTGCCCAGCCCCAGGGGCATCATGAAATCCGCCACACCCGCTGCGGAGCCGCTCGACGATCCGCCCGGCGTGTGCGCGAGATTCCGCGGGTTGCGCGTTTTGTTGGGATGGCGCATGGCGAACTCGGTGGTCACGGTTTTGCCCATGATGATCGCGCCCGCCTTCCTCAGCGCGGCTACGCACGCGGCATCGGTTGATGCGCGATGTCCCGCGTAAATCGGCGAGCCATATTCGGCGGGCATGCCGGCGACGTCGATGATGTCCTTGATACCCACGGGTATGCCATGCAGAGGGCTGCGCCTCGCCTCGCCATCGCAGGCACGTGCCTGCGCCAGCACTTCGCCTGCGTTGATATGCACCCATGCCTGCACCTCAGGCTCGCGCGCGGTCACGCGAGCGAGACACGCTTCGGCAAGTTGCACGGCGGTGAGATTGCCGGCGCTCATCTGTGCGTACGCCTGTGTTATCGACAGCTTGTTGAATTCCATACGTTCCATCCAGAATAGGTGAGGATGAGGATTGTGCCACGCACCTGCCTTGGCGTGGGGCAGTGCTACACTGACACGATAAAGCTCCATAATCAAAATGAAAGCTGTCTGGTACACCCAACAAGGCAAACCCACTGCAGTGATGCAGTTCGGCGAGCAGCCTACGCCGCACGCCGCTGCAGGCGAAGTGCGCGTGCGTTTACACGCCTCGGGCGTCAATCCCGCCGACAGCAATCGCAGCGTCGGGCGCAGCTACGCCATGGAAGGCCCGTTAATCATACCCAACAGCGATGGCAGCGGTATCGTCGATGAAGTCGGCGAAGGCGTGGATGCGTCGTGGCTCAAGCGCCGGGTGTGGCTGTATAACGGCCAGCGCGGCGGACGGCTGCTCGGCACCGCCGCCGAGTACATCGCGCTCAATGTCGATCTTGTTTCCGAATTGCCGGAGCGCACCAGTTTCAACCACGGCGCCTGCCTCGGCATACCGTGCATGACCGCGCATCGCTGCGTGACGCTGGGGGGTGACCTTAAAGGCAAAACCGTGCTGGTTACCGGCGGTGCGGGCGCGGTGGGCCATTACGCCGTGCAATGGGCCAAACGCTTCGGCGCGCGGGTAATCGCCACCGTGAGCACGCCCGCCAAGGCCGCACATGCCAATGCGGCAGGCGCTGACTTCAGCGTCAACTATCGCAGCGAAGACGTGATCGCGCGCGCGCGCGAGTTCACCGCGCATTTCACTAGCGGGGCCGGCGTGCATCATGTAGTCGATGTCGATTTCGGCGGCAACTATGCGACGACACTGCCGCTGCTCGCTGCCAACGGTTCCATCGCCTACTACGCAACCAAAGGCAATGTGTCGCCGACGATTGCCGCACCTGATCTCATGCGCAAGAATGTCTCCGTACACGGCGTGTTACTCAACGGCGCGCCACACGCCGCGCGCAAGCGCGCGCAGAATGACATCGTGCAGTGGCTGCAAGAAGGCGGCATGCAGCATACGGTGTCGGCGGTTTTTCCACTTGCGCGCACGGCTGAGGCGCATGAAGCGGTTGAGTTTCAGGCCAAGCACGGTACTGTCATCGTCGATTGCACAGGCTGACACAAAATCGATATAAGTATATGTTTTTATTGCAAATATCAGCATGTCCATCAACCCGAGGCGCACTCGCATTGCGCCCGCCTACTTCTCGTAGTAATCGTAGAAAACCGCTTCGATATTGTGACCATCGGCATCGTATACAAACGCGGCATAGTAGCCGGGCCAGTATTCCTTCCGATATCCCGGCGCGCCGTTGTCCTTTGCCCCCGCCACCAGCGCTGCTTTGTAGAACTTCCTGACCTGGGCTTTATTTTTTGCCTCAAAAGCAACGTGCAAAGGGACAACGCCCCTATCGTTGCTCGCTATCCAAAAATCTGTATTCCTGCCGTCATTGAATCCGGCCGCTTCGCCGTACTCCATATTTTGCTTATACCCGAGCGTCGCGAGCACTTTGGCGTAGAACGCTTTTGCTTTTTTATAATTGCCGACGGGGATGCTGGTGTGCGCGATCATATGAAGATAGCCATCGCGTACTGGCGTTAAGCCGTCGCCGCGTGTTCGACCGATGCGCTGCGCCGCACTTTTACGTTCACATCAATCCGTGATCCGAGCCCGTTAATTATCGCCATAAGACGTTCAACGCTTATACGCCGGAAATCTGCGTTGCGAACACGCGAGAAGTCTCGGGCATCAATGCCGGTGAGGCTTTGCGCTTTTCTGACACTAATCGCACCCTTATCGAGCGCTTTGATGATTTCAGCCGCAAGAATCGCCGGCGGGAGAGGGATGAAAAGCCCTTCTACCGCCGGGACAAGGGAACACTTGCAGCGGAGCAGAAGGGTTGGGATGAGGGAAACGCTTTTGCGCAGATAGGCAACAGCAAATAACGCGAACCATCAAGCCGCCTTAAGCTTGCCCCGAGTAGCCGCCACCAGCCCGGGCACCAGCGCAGCACGCACATACACATAGCCCTCAAACAGCCGCCGCTGCGTGCGATAAAACGCGCCCTGCTCCGCGTGCCATTGGCCGTCCCTGTTCTGTACGTTCGCGGCCACGGTGAGTATTCCCGACGGCATGGCGATGCGTATCGGCGCGTTGCGGTCAGCAGTGGCGCGCGCGGCCTGATGCACTACCGAACCTTCGATGCGTGCAGCCACCGCAGTGCACAGGGACACCGTCAGCGGCAGTGCGCGATGAGGCTGTCCGCTAGACAGCATGCGCGCGGTCAGGTCGATGTCGGCAGCCTTGATGGATTCGCCAGTGAGCAATATTGCGTCCTGTGCTTCTGATACAAAACCCACGAACGGCACGGTCGCTTTCTTCGCCGCTTCTTCCGGGCTTTTAGTAATACCCATCGCCACCGACGCAGCTACCCGAATGGCGCCAAGCTTTTTCATGATCTCCGCATTGCCTTCGAGCGCGTCAGGCATCTCGGTGCCTTTCAGCCCAATATCAGCGGCGCGCACAAACACCGTGGCGTTGGCCGCATCCACCATCGACACCGTAAGTCTGCCAACGCCGGGCACTTCCAGCACGTCGCTCACATTTCCGGTCGGCAGTAATTTTCCGGTAGTTGCACCGCCCGGTTGCAGAAATTCCAGGCGCACCGGCGAGCCTGTGCCCGACACGCCCGGAATCGTCAGCTCACCATCCACCTCGGACAAACCATCGTCCAGGTTAAAGCGCGCCTGTATGATTTTTTTAGTGTTGGTGTTGTGGATGCGCACCATCGCCTCGCGCCCACTGACACAAAAAATACCTTCATCCACCGCGAACGGCCCCATCGCGGACGACATATTGCCGCAGTTGGCGCTGTAATCGACCTCGGCTTTTTTCACCTGCACTTGCGCGAAGGTGTAATCGATGTCAGCGTCAGACCGGCTCGATGGCCCCACCACACACACCTTGGATACCGACGATACGCCGCCACCCATGCCGTCAAGCTGGCGTCCGTAAGCGTCGGGACTGCCGATGGCCGCAAGAAAAATTTCATCCCACTGCGCGCGGTCAGGCGGCAAATCCCTGGCGTGAAATACCACTGCGTTGCTGGTGCCGCCGCGCATGAATACGGCGGGGAGTCTGAATTGTTTCATAGCGTCTCCTTGGATCCAGCAGCGTGCACCGGCCCGCGCGTGCCGATGGCAGGGTACGGGTGCAACATATTCAGCGCGATACTTTGGTTCGCGGTTTGCACGATGCGCACATGTTCGCGCTTGAACTCGCGCGCCTGTTGCAAGCCGCAGGAGTGCGCGATCATATCGATCTCCTTGTTCATGTTTTTGCAGTAATTCGCAACGCGCAGGTACTTCTCCTCCACCACCAGGCCGCGCTGCAGGCGTTTGTTATGCGTGGTCACCCCTGTCGGACAGGTGTTTTGATGACAGCGCAGCGCCTGTATGCAACCCAGCGCGAACATAAAACCGCGCGCGGTATTGATGAAATCGGCGCCCACGCACAGCGCCCACGACGCGCGCGCCGAGGTAACGAGTTTACCTGAGGCGACAACGCGGATGCGCGATTTCAAATCAGCCTGTAGCAACGAATCCACCACGCGCGGCAAGGCTTCGGCAATCGGCAGCGCCATATGATCGAACAGCGTTTGCGGCGCAGCACCGCTGCCGCCTTCCGCGCCATCGATGACCAGAAAATCCGGCGCATACTCACGGCCGCGCCGCAGTATGGCATCACACAAATCATTGGTGAATTCCCAGCCGCCAATCGCCGTTTTCACGCCCACCGGGCGTCCGCTCAGCTCGCGCAAATACGCAATTTTGTCGAGCAAATCATCGACGTTGGCGATATCGCGATGACGGTTCGGGCTGATGGAATCTTCGCCGGCGGGTATGCCGCGTATGCGCGCAATTTCCTCGGTAACCTTGGCACCCGGCAGCACGCCGCCCTTGCCCGGTTTGGCGCCCTGAGAAAGTTTTATTTCAAACGCCTTGACGGATTGGGCGAGTTCCTTCACTTTTTCCGGCGAAAAATTACCCTGATGATCACGCATGCCGTACTTGGCGGTACCCATTTGCATGATGATATCGCAGTTGCCCGCGAGATGATGCGGGGCAAGTCCACCCTCGCCGGTATCCATCCAGCAACCGGCTTCCGCCGCGCCCAGCGACAGTGCGCGCACTGCCGGTTCTGAAATCGCACCAAAACTCATGCCACTCACGTTGACGACGGAGCGCGCTTCAAACGGAATTTTGCAGTAGCCCTCGCCGATCACCAGCGAGGGGGTGGGCAGACGGTCTTCTTCCAGCACCGGATAGGGGTGATTCACAAACAGAATATTGCCTGGCACGCTCAGATCGTTGGTGGAACCAAAGCCGATGATACCGCCTTCGTTTTTAGCTTCTTTGTAGACCCAGCCGCGGGTGGCGCGGTTGAAGGGCATCTCCTCGCGGTCGCCGGCGAAAAAATACTGGCGGAAATATTCGCCGAGATCTTCAAAGAAAAACCGCAAACGCCCGATCACCGGATAATTGCGCAGCACCGTGTGTTTTTTCTGCGTAACGTCATGCACAATCGCGATCACCAGCCACGCGACAAGCGCGAATGCGGCGAGTGTGCCCAAGCCGTAGGAAATGACACCGACCATGCTGCTCATATGCGCCTCCGTTGCCCTGCTAGAATCACCGGTATGTGCTGCACTTTACGGCGTAAGCGGGAAAATCGTACCGTCCAGGGCTGATGGGGGCTAATTTGCCCGTCTGCCGTGACTTTTATTGGTGTAATTAATATAGAGCAAATTCATGAACATCGCATCTGAAATCGAACGCAATGTCGCCGCCGCCCTGGCCGAAGATGTGGGCGCGGGCGACTGGACGGCGCAATTGATCGGCGCCGCGGCGCAGGCGCGCGCCAGCGTGGTGTGCCGGGACGCCGCCACCATAGCCGGGCGGCCGTGGTTTGACGCGGTGTTTCTCGCGCTTGACCCCGCTATGCGGATCAGCTGGCTGGTAGAAGACGGGCAGCGCGTGGCCCCCAACACGCCCTTGTGCACGCTGAGCGGAAGCGCGCGTGCGCTGCTCACCGGTGAGCGTACTGCGCTGAATTTTCTGCAAACCCTGTCGGCGGTGGCGACGGTCACACGCCGCTATGTTGATGCGGTCGCCGGCACAGCTGCAGCGATTCTGGATATCCGCAAGACACTGCCGGGCTTGCGCGTGGCGCAAAAATACGCGGTCAAAACCGGCGGCGGCATGAATCACCGCATGGGCTTATATGACGCCATACTGATCAAGGAGAACCATATCGCCGCTGCCGGCAGCATCAGCGCCGCGCTCGCCGCAGCCCAACGCATCGCGCCCGCCACGGTGTGGATACAAATCGAAGTGGAAAATCTGCAACAACTCGACCAGGCGCTGGCCGCCGGCGCCACGCTGATACTGCTCGACAACATGAGCGTGGATCAAATGCGTGCAGCGGTGGTGCGCACCGCCGGGCGCGCGAAACTTGAAGCATCCGGTGGCATCACCCTCGATAACGTGCGCGCCATTGCAAAATCAGGTGTGGATCGTATCTCTGTCGGTGCGCTCACCAAGGACATCAAGGCGGTCGATCTTTCGCTGCGTTTTTTGAAGTGAAGGGTGAAATGCAAGGAAAGCTTAACAGTCCCTAGGTCAGCGGGACCACAGCCACTTGTTCCTTGAACGCCGTACGAGCCGAAATTGACGCATACCAGCGGTCCAGGTTGGGCGTCTGCGGCCGCTCCGGAATCAACTGGACATAGCGGTAGATCATGATGCCGACGGGGATGTCGCCGTAGGAAAAATCGTTCCCAGCGAGATACTGCGTCTTGCCTAGCTGAGCGTCCATGATTCTGGCTGCGGCAATAGTCTTTTCCTTGCCGGTCGCGATTGCCGCGGCGTCGCGTTTCTCGGCAGGCGTGCGGATCAGCCCCCAGAACACCGGTGTGATCGCGGGTCCCAGCACCGAGAGTTGCCAATCCATCCATTTTTGCGCCACAGCTCGTTCCCTGAGGTCGGCGGGCTCGAGCGTGCGGCTCGAGTGCTTGGCAGCGATATAACGGACGATCGAGTTCGACTCCCATAACGTAAAACCATCCTCCTCTTCGAGCGTCGGCACCAGCGAGTTCGGATTTATCGCAAGATAGAATTCGTCCTTGGTCTTGCCAAAAGCGCCGCCGGCGTCGATGCGCTCGAACGGCAACTTCATTTCGCCGAGCGCCCAAATGACCTTCTGCACGTTCGACGAAGTATTGCGCCCCCAGATTTTCAGCATAGCGTTCCTTCTCATTGATGTCAGTCCGTCGCGCCCGCGGAAGACTGGAATAGCGCCGTGAAGCGTTTGTAGCCGTCCATTCTTTGACGGGAGCGCCGCGCATTGGAAATCTAACACAATAATCACCAAATGCTACTCATCAGGGGCATTCCCCAGGGTAAATTTGTCCTATGAAATTTATGATAAAAATCAATGACGGTAGGGTGGGCACGCTTTTGTGCCCACGCGGATACCAAACCGCGTGGGCAGACGATAAACCTGTCTGCCCACGCTATTCTCTGAGAACAAATTTACCCTGGGGCATTCCCTGAGCACCAGCGACGCGTATAATTTCCTCAGAAAAAATTGGCGGCGGAGATTCCTCATGTTCGCAGACCGGTACGAGCTTCCTTTGTCCACGGCCTCCGTCGCCGCGCGCGACGCCTATGCTCAGGGCTGCGATCTGGCGCTGACCCTCTACCCCGGCGCGCTCGAGGCATTTGACCGCGCCCTCGCCGCCGACCCCGGTTTCGCCCTCGCCCATGCCGGCAAGGCGCAGGTCCTGATGCGGGAAGGCAAGGCCGTGGCGGCGCGGGCGGCCCTGGCGGCGGCCAAGGACATGGTCGCCGGGCTATCGGCGCGCGAGACCGGTCATATAGCGTTCTTCGACCTCGCGTTCGCGGGCCGCACCGACGCCGCGATCGCCGCCTTGCACACACATCTGACGGCATGGCCGCGCGACGCGCTGATGGTCGCCAGCGCCGCCAACCCGAACGGCCTGATTGGCGGCTCCGGCCGCATCGGACAGAAGCATCAGATTGCGTCACTGATGGACAGCCTCGCTCCGCATTACGGCGACGATTATTGGTTCCTGGCCTATCATGCAACGGCGCTGTCCGAGGATGGCCAACTCGCCGCCGCCCGTCCGCTGATCGAGCGATCCGTGGCGCTGAACCCGAACAACGCGCATGCGGCGCACGGCTTCGCGCATGTTTGTTACGAGAGTGGCGATGCGGACACGGGCCGCGGCTTTCTGTCCTCCTGGCTCGCCACCTATCCGCGCGACGGCGCTTTCCACGGCCACTTGAGCTGGCATCTCGCGCTATTCGAACTTGCGGCCGGGCATTGGCCGCAGGCGCTTCGGTTGTATCAGGACGCCATCACGGTCGATCGGCACAGCGGCGGGCCGCAACAGAAGATGACCGATGGGACAGCGTTTTTATGGCGTTCCGAACTGGCTGGTTATCCGCGCGACGCCGACTCCTGGCGTGCGCTGCACGAGTACGGGAACAGCGCGCTGCCGCGTCCCGGCGCCGGGCTCGCGGACCTGCACATCATCCTGACCCAGGCGGTCATGGGTGATGATGCCGCGCTCGACGCCCGCACCCGCCAGATGGAGGAGCTGGCGCGCGAGGGGCGTTACCCGTCCGGCTCGTACCTTCCGGCGCTGTCGCGCGGCTTCGTGGCGTTCGAACGCAGGGATTTTCCTGCGGCGATCGAGGCGCTCGCCCCGCTCGCCTTGGAAGATGAACGCATAGGCGGCAGCCGCGCGCAGCACGACCTGATCGAGTTCACGTTGTTGAAGGCCTATCTCAACGCGGGTCGGCTGGAGGCGGCGCGACACCTGCTTGGCGCGCGACGGCCTGGTGCTTCCGGCGTCGACGTCGCGGGGGTCGCGGCGGTGCATAGCTGACTTCGCTTTTAGTGCCCGTTTGGCGCAAGTTCTGACACAGTCTGTCAGAGCGGATCACAACTTTTGCAGCAAATCCAGACCCCTACGCTTCGCGTTTCACCAAGCCTCCCCACCGCTCCAGCACTTGCGCCAGCGCGCCCGCGCTGAGGGGCTTGGTCACATAATCATCCATGCCCGAGGCCAGACAGGTTTCACGATCCCCCGCCATCGCATTGGCCGTCTGTGCAATGATGATGTGCCGGGGATGGCCTTGTTTTTCGAGCTCGCGTATGACTGCCGTTGCCGCGAAACCATCGAGATTCGGCATGTGGCAATCCATCAGAATCAAATCGTAATGGTGTTGCTTAAGTGCCGGCCTCCACGCGGATGCTGACGCTGACACTGCCGCTGGTGGTGAACTTGATCGCGTTGCCCAGCAGATTGGACAGCGTCTGCGTTATGCGCCCCGGGTCGCCGCTCACGAGTGCGGGTACGTCTTCAGCATAGGCGCTGCTCAGCGCAAGATTTTTCTCGCGCGCCGATGCGGCGAACAATTGCAGGATCGACGCCACGCGCGAACGCAGATCGAATTCGATTTCCTCGATCTCCACTTTGCCCGCTTCGATTTTCGAGAAATCAAGAATATCGCTGACGATTCTGAGCAGGCTGTCGCCGGAATTGCGTATGACTTGAAGGTATTCCTGTTGTTCCGTGTTGAGCGCGGTCGCGGCCAGCAGACTGGCCATCCCCAGCACGCCGTTCATGGGGGTGCGAATTTCGTGACTCATGTTGGCGAGGAACTGCGAACGCACGCGCATCGCCTGCTCCGCCGCTTGTTTCGTCTGTGTCAGATTTTCCTCGGTGCGCTTGAGCTCGGAAATATCGGTGTAGGTGTTCACAATGCCCCACCGCGATTGGGCAATGTAGACTTGGTAATGATGCAATGTACATCGCGCCCGCTCGCCGTGGGCAGGGTGTAGTTAAATTGCCGGGTGCCCGGATTCGCCAATAAGTCCAGTTCAATACGCGCAATCTCCTGCAGCACGGTTTGCCGGTTATGGCGTGATTCCCGCATCAAAAGATCTTTTCGATCAACCTCGAACAATTTTTCATACGCTGCATTGACGTAAGTGATTTTGCGATTGCTATCCCGCACCAGCACGGGTATCGGCATCGATTCCAGCAGCGCACCGGTGAGCGCAAGCGCTTCCTGTAAATGAATTTCGGCGTTTTTTCGCGCCGTGATATTACGCGCAATGCCACGCTACCCGGTGAAACGTCCGTCGGCATCGGTGCGCGGTTCACCGCTGATGCTGATGTAGGCGGTTTCGCGCGTGGGCGGCATATAACGCAATTCAAAATCGCGAAACGGCTCACCCGCATCGAGGCGGCGCTGGTGTTCGGTCCACGCCGCGTCTTCTTCGCGTCCCAGGTAAGCCTCGCGTGCGGTTTGCCCTATGAAGTCATCAGGACTTTGCCCGGACACCGCGCTCACGCCGGACGACATCAGCGTAAAACGATGCTGCGGGTCCTGCTCCCAGTACCAATCGGATGAAATACCGGTCAACGCGCGATAACGCGATTCGCTTTCACGCATACGATGATGAGCGAGTGCGCTTTGGTTAAACAATTCGCTCATCAATCGGGTCAGGTGCTCGGCAGAGTGTTCATCCGCCGCAATCGGATCGCGTGTGTCTGCCGCCAGCATGCGATTGGCCATCGTGCGTATGGAATCAATCAGTGTGCGCTGGCGTTCGGCATCGTCGCGCAGCCGCGTGTTGGCTTGCATCAGCTCGGCGGAACTGGCGGTCAAACTGCGCAGCCGCAGCTCCTGTGCGCGCTCGAACTGGCGGTAACATTCATTTACCATGTCGAGCAATTTAGGCAGGCCGTGCAGTGCTTGCAGCTGTTTGCCGTCGAGGTCTGTGCGCGCAGCAAGTTCGCGCAGACTCGCCAGCAGCGCAACTGCCTCTGCAGGCGCACCGGCGCTGAACACCTGCTGCAACTGCCGTGTAAGCATGGCGTGCATCGACTGGAAAATTATCCCCGTTTTTATTCAATCAACGGCATTGCGCTTGAATGTAACGCTGCACCGCGCCGGTATCCGCCGCCATCACCTCAACACGTTGTGGCAGGTGCTCAAGGCCCAGGCAATTCGCAGGACAAGGCGGCTCGCGCCCCAATGCATCGCGTATGACGTCGGTGAATTTCACCGGCTGCGCGGTTTCAAGGCAGATCAGCGGCACGCCTGACTCCCGATATTCAAGTCCGACTTTGATACCATCCGCCGTATGCGTGTCGATCATCGTGCCAAAGCGCTGGTAGATGTCGCGTAGTGTCGCGATGCGATTCGCGTGCGTGCTGGAGCCGGAAACAAAACCGAACTCGCGTACTTTTTCGTGCAGCGGTGTGTCCGCCAGCCTGAATTCGCCGCCGCTATCAACGGTCTGCCACAAGCTGCGCAGCAACGCGCTATCCCGACCGGTCAAATCAAAAATAAAGCGCTCGAAATTCGACGCTCTGGAGATATCCATCGATGGGCTGGAAGTTTGATGTACTTCGGCGGCGGCGCGCGGGCGATAGCGTCCGCTGCGAAAAAACTCGTCCAGCACATTGTTCTCATTCGTCGCCAGGATCAAGCGGCGTATCGGAAGCCCCATCATGCGTGCAATGTGGCCGGCGAGTATGTTGCCAAAATTGCCTGTCGGCACGGCAAACGAAACCTGTTCAGTGTCGTTTGTGGTGGCTGCGAAATAGCCCTTGAAGTAGTAAACAATCTGCGCGGCGACGCGCGCCCAGTTGATCGAATTCACCGTGCCGATGTGATAGCGGTTCTTGAACGGCTCGTCGTTCGACACCTGTTTCACAATATCCTGACAGTCATCGAACACGCCGGTGATGGCGATGTTGAAAATATTCGGATCGGTGAGGCTGTACATTTGCGCCGTCTGAAAGCGGCTCATTTTTCCCAGCGGCGAGAGCATGAATACTCGCACGCCGCGCTTGCCGCGCAGCGCATATTCGGCGGCCGAACCGGTATCGCCGGAGGTGGCGCCAAGGATATTCAATTCACTATGATTTTCCGCCAATACATACTCGAACAGATTGCCAAGCAACTGCATCGCCACATCCTTGAACGCCAGCGTCGGTCCGTTGGACAGTTGCAGCAGGTGCAGACCGGGTTCCAGTGTCTTCAGCGGCGTGATGTCTTCGCTGCCGAATACGCTGGCGGTGTAGGTGTTGTCGATCAGCCGCTTGAGATCAAGCGCCGGGATGTCGTCGATGTAGCGCGACAGAATATCAAACGCCAGATCGCGATAGTTCAGCTTGCGCAGTCGCGCCAGATCTGCGCTCGTATACCGGGGATAAGATTCCGGCAGCGCCAAGCCACCGTCCGTGGCCAACCCTTCCAGCAAAATTTCGCGAAATGTGCGGCGCGGCATGCCACCGCGGGTGCTGATGTAATGCATTACGAATAGAGCGCATCAGCGCCTAATACCCCCCCTCTCCCTCCGGGAGAGGGGCCGGGGGTGAGGGAGGCAGTTATGAGGTCTCCCTTACTCACCTACTTATCCAATTCTTCCAGCCGTATACGCGTAACCTTATCCGCCACCACCGGCAGCGCTTCGATCCTGCCGATCGCCGTATTGACGTTTTTCTCCAGCGTGCGATGCGTCAGCATGATGATAGTGACCAGCGCTTCGCCTTCGTGCGGTTCTTTTTGCACCATCGCATCTATCGAAATGCCCAGATCGGCGAGGATACGGGTGATATCCGCCAGCACACCCGGCTTGTCCTGCACCCGCAGCCGCAGGTAGTACGAGGTTTCGACTTCACCTATTGGCAGAATCGCGATGTCCGACAACTGATCGGGCTGAAACGCCAAATGCGGCACGCGATGCTCCGGGTCCGCGGTCATGGTGCGCGCGACATCGATCAAATCGGCGACCACTGCGGAGGCCGTAGGCTCGGCACCCGCACCTGCGCCATAAAACATCGTCTGGCCCACGGCATCGCCTTTGACCAGGATGGCGTTCATTACCCCTTCAACATTGGCGATCAGGCGCTTGGCCGGAATCAAGGTGGGATGCACGCGCAATTCGATGCCGTTGGGCTTGCGCTTGGCAATGCCCAGCAGCTTGATGCGGTAGCCGAGTTCCTCGGCGTACTGTATATCTTCGCGCGTGAGTTTGGAGATGCCCTCGGTGTACGCCGCGGAGAACTGCATCGGTATGCCGAATCCAATCGCCGCCATGATGGTGAGTTTGTGCGCGGCGTCCACACCCTCGATATCAAACGTCGGGTCAGCCTCGGCGTAACCGAGTTTTTGCGCCTGCTTCAGCACGTCATCAAAGCTCGCGCCCTTCTCGCGCATCTCCGACAAAATAAAATTCGAGGTGCCGTTGATGATACCGGCAATCCATTCAATGCGATTGGCCGCCAGGCCTTCACGCAGCGATTTGATAATCGGCACGCCGCCAGCCACCGCCGCCTCGAATGCCACCATCACGCCCTGCTTTTGCGCCGCCGCGAAAATTTCATTGCCATGCTGCGCGAGCAACGCCTTGTTCGCCGTGACCACATGCTTGCCGTTTGAAATCGCCTTTAATATCAAGTGTTTGGAAATGCCCGTGCCACCGATCAATTCCACCACGATATCGATATTCGGATCATCGACCACGGCAAACGCATCGTCGATTACTTTTGCGCGCCCCTGAACGACGCTGTTGGCGCGCGTCAAATCTTTGTCCGCCACCACCGCGATGGCAATCGCCCTGCCCGCGCGGCGCGAGATTTCTTCGCGATTGCGTTCCAGTACTGTAAACGTGCCGCCGCCGACAGTGCCTATGCCCAACAGTCCGACATTAATCGGTTTCATAACAACCCGTCTTTCCTGAACATTTCTTTAATCCCGCGCACCGCTTGCCGGGTGCGCGCCTCATTCTCAATCATGGCAAAGCGCACATGACCATCGCCGTAATGCCCGAAGCCGGTGCCGGGTGCGACTGCTATTTTTGCGTCCGCCAGCAGCTTCTTGGAAAACTCCAGTGAGCCCATTTTTTTATAGGCATCCGGTATCGGCGCCCACACGTACATGGTGGCTTTAGGTATATCCACCATCCACCCTGCCGCGTGCAGGCCCGCGCACAGCACGTCGCGGCGGTTTTGATAAGTCTGGCGCACTTCCGCCACGCAGGCCTGCGGGCCTTCAAGCGCGATAATCGAGGCCACTTGTATCGGCGTGAAGGTGCCGTAATCATGATAACTCTTCATGCGGCCGAGCGCATTCACCAGATCACGGTTGCCGACCATGTAACCCACGCGCCAGCCGGCCATGTTGTAGCTTTTCGACATGGTGAAAAACTCCACTGCCACTTCTTTTGCACCCGGCACTTCGAGTATCGACGGTGCGCGGTAACCGTCAAACACGATGTCCGCGTAGGCGAGGTCATGCACCACGTAAATATTGTGCTCGCGTGCAATCGCAATCAGCCGCTCGAAAAACGCCAGCTCAACGCATTGCGTGGTGGGATTGCTGGGGAAATTAACAATCAGCATTTTGGGTTTGGGATAGCCGTCACGGATGGCTTTTTCCAGCGCATCGAAAAAATCAATGTCGGCCTGCATCGGCACGTGACGGATATCCGCACCCGCAATCACCGGCCCGTAAATATGAATCGGATAACTCGGGTTCGGCACCAGCACAATGTCGCCGCGCTCCAGCGTCGCCAGCGCCAGGTGCGCTATGCCTTCCTTGGAGCCGATGGTGACGATAGCCTCGGTATCAGGATCGAGATCGACCTGGTAACGCGTTTGATACCAGTTGCAAATGGCTTTGCGCAGGCGATGGATGCCTTTTGAAACCGAGTAGCCGTGGGTGTCCGGGCGCTGCACCGATTCGACCAGTTTATCGACTATGTGCTGTGGCGTGGGCCCGTCGGGATTGCCCATGCTGAAGTCGATCACATCTTCGCCGCGCCGCCGCGCCGCGAGTTTTAGTTCACCGGTAACATTAAACACATACGGCGGCAGCCGTTTGATTCGGGGAAACTCTTCCATGAGCCTGTTTCAGGTTGATAACTTATGCGGTGTGTAAGCGTATAATTTTATCCGAGCAAGGAATTTCAAGCAAATCAAAAACTTATGAAACTTCATCTGGCGCAGCAAAGCGGGCAAAACCGCTTCACGGGATACGGTGATGGTTATGTCGGAATTAACCACCAGCGCTACGAACATTCACTGGTGTTGACAGCGGATGCCATACACGACAGTTGGGGAGTGACCAGCGTAGACCTGATCGATGCCAGCGCAGTGGATTTTCTGCTTGCCCTGAAGCCGGAAATCCTGTTACTGGGCACCGGCGCCACGCATCGTTTTCCGGGGCCGGCAACCCTGCGCGAATTCGCGCGCACGCAAATCGGCGTCGAATCCATGGCCACGCCAGCCGCGTGCCGCACCTTTAATATCCTGATGGCGGAAGGCCGCAATGTGATAGCGGCCGTGATCGTGTAGGCCGCAACGCGCAGCGGTTGCGGGCTGCGGTTACAGCCCCGCCAGTGCCTTCACATGCACTGCCGCGCTGCGCCCAAGCGCTCCCAATGCATAACCACCTTCGAGCATGGAAACAATGCGTCCATTAGCGAATTGGTCAGCCACCGCCTGCAGTTTTTCAGTGACCCACGCGTAATCGGCTTCAACAAAGTTGAGCATCGCCAGTTCATCTTCACGATGGGCGTCAAAACCCGCCGAGATAAACAGCATCTGCGGTTTGAAGGCTTCCAGCGCGGGCAGCCAGTGGGTTTCAACCGCTGCGCGGAATTCCCTGCCGCCGCTGCGCGCCGCCAGCGGAATATTCACCATGCGCGCCGAACGCCCTGTCGTGCCGCTGTACGGGTAAAACGGGTGCTGGAAGGTTGAAACCATCAACACCCGCTCATCCTCGCAAAAGGTTTCCTCGGTGCCATTGCCGTGATGCACATCGAAATCGACGATGGCTACGCGCTTAAAACCGTGATGTTCCAGCGCGTGCGCGGCGGCCACCGCGACATTATTGAACACGCAAAAACCCATGGCGCGCCCGCGCAGCGCGTGATGTCCCGGCGGACGCACACTGCAAAAGGCATTTTCGGCGCTGCCGGCGATCACCCGATCCGTCGCCAGCACCGCGGCGCCTGCCCCGCGCAGCGCCGCATCCAGTGTGTGTGTATTCATCGCGGTATCGGGATCCAGTTGCACCCAGCCTTCGCTGGGCGAGGCTTGTTCGATGGCGTTGAGATAGTCCGCCTCGTGTACGCGCTGCAACTGCGCACGCGTGGCCTTGGGCGCTTCGACGCGCTCCAGGTGATCCATCAGACCGGAGGCGATCAGTTGATCCTCGATTGCCGCCAATCGCGCCGGACATTCGGGATGATGCGCGCCCATGTCGTGTAATTGACAATCGCGGTGTGTGATAAAAAGTGTAGTCACAGATGAACGCCGTAAACGGGCTTTGTTTCGCAATAAGCTCAAGCAGAATTCAGAACCGTATAATACCGTTATGTACTCCTGTCCGGGGGCATCGTCGCATCGAATTTCATGAATAAAATAGAACAAACATCGACGCAGATCAGCCACATCATATTGGGCAAGGAACGGCAGGTGCGCCTGGCGCTGGCGTGCCTTATCGCGCGCGGGCATCTGCTGATTGAAGATGTCCCCGGTGTCGGCAAAACCACGCTCGCGCATGCGCTCGCCGCCTCGCTGGGGCTGGCGTTTCAGCGCATCCAGTTCACCAGCGATCTGCTGCCTGCCGACGTGCTCGGCGTCGCGGTATACAACACCGACCATGCGAAATTCGAATTCCACCCCGGCCCGATATTTTCGCAAGTGGTGCTTGCCGATGAAGTGAATCGCGCCACGCCCAAGGCGCAAAGCGCGCTGCTCGAAGCGATGGAAGAACAGCAAGTCACCATCGAAGGCGAAACGCGCAAACTGCCGCATCCCTTTTTTGTCATCGCGACGCAGAATCCGATGCATCAGATCGGCACCTTTCCATTACCGGAATCGCAACTCGATCGTTTTCTGATGCGCATCGAGCTGGGTTATCCCGACGCTGCCGCGGAGCGCGCATTGCTGCGCGGGGAAGACCGGCGCGATCTGCTGGCGCAACTCCAACCCTGCATGCAGCCTGCCGATTTGCTGGCGCTGCAACGTGAGGCGCAGCAGGTGCGTACCTCAGATGCACTGCTCGATTACATCCAGGCCCTGGTCAATCATACGCGCCAGGCCAGCGGCTACGCCGGCGGCTTGTCGCCACGCGCCGCGCTGGCGCTGGTACACGCGTCGCGCGCCTGGGCGCTGCTCGACGCGCGCAAACACGCTGTGCCCGAGGATGTGCAGGCGATACTGCCGGGCGTGGTCAGCCACCGTTTGCAAGCCGCAGGCGGCGGCGCAGCGAGCGCGGATGTGGCGGCGCGGTTGCTGGCTGCTGTGGCAATTCCTTGAGTTCAGGACTGAGGGCTGAGGACTGCGGTCCACCCCGACCTCAGCCCTCAGTTCCCAGTCCCTAGCCCTCAGTCCTGAACTCATGATCTCGCGCCTCAGCAACTGGTGGTCCCCCTCGCGCACGCCGGAATCCGGGCCCATTTTGCTGGTGCAGCGGCGGGTCTACATACTGCCCACGCGGTATGGCATCATGTTCGCGATGATGTTGATGATAATGTTGCTAGGCGCAATCAATTACAGCCTGAGTCTGGGCTTTGTGCTGACTTTTTTGCTGTTGGCGCTGGCGTTTAACACCATGCTCTACACCTATCGCAACCTCGCCAGCCTGTCGGTTACCGCGGCACGCACACCGGCGGTGTTCGCGGGCGAAGCGGCGGCGTTCACACTGAATTTGTCCAATCCCAGCGCGATCGCACGCTTCGCCATCGGCATCTCGCGTGAACGGCGCGCCAGCGCAGGCAGCGCGCATGTGGAAGTGCCGGCCCAGATGGCCGCGACGATCAGTATCAGCATCCCCAGCGAGCGCCGCGGGCTGCTGCGCGCGGGACGCCTTACGCTATTCACGCAATTCCCGCTGGGGCTGTATCACGCGTGGAGCTATGTGCATCCCGACCTGGCATGCCTCGTTTATCCGCAACCCGCCCCCGCCGGGTATCCCCTGCCACCCGCCGAGAGCGCTGATGGCAGCGGCGCCAGCCACGGCGCTGGACACGAAGATTTCGCTGGTTTGCGTCCCTATCATAGCGGCGATTCGCCGCGGCACGTCGCCTGGAAAGCGGTGGCGCGCGGCCAGGGCATGTTCACCAAACAATTCAGCGGGCAAGCGGCGCACGAGGTGTGGCTGGCATGGGAACAACTGCCGCCGCGCATGGGTATCGAGGAAAAAATTGCTGTGCTGGCGCGCTGGGTGCTTGATGCACATGCGCAACAGCTGAGCTATGGGCTGCGTTTGCCGGGCAGCGAACTGCCGTTGGCCAGCGGCGACGCGCAGCGCGAGCGCTGTCTGCAAGCCCTGGCTTTGTTTGAATATCCGCAAGCGTCATGAGCGCAACCGCCCCTCCGCTGGCCACCGCCATCAGCTTGCGCAGCACCACCTGGCTGGTGCTGGCGCTGGTGCTGGTGGCGGCGCCGCACGCCATGCGTTTACCGGTTTGGTTGACGGCGTTGGCCGTTGCCCTGTGCCTGTGGCGCTTGTATCTCGCGCGCATGCGGCTGGCGTTGCCCGCCCGCTGGTTGATGATTTTTCTGGCCATCGCGGGGGCAGCTGCGACCTATCTCGACTACCGCACGCTGTTTGGCCGCGATGCCGGTGTCGCCCTGCTGGTATTGATGATTTCACTCAAGCTGATGGAAACGCGCGTGCAACGCGACGGCATGGTGCTCGCCTGCATTGGTTATTTTCTGGTGATCACCAATTTTTTCTACACCCAGTCGATACCCACGGCGCTTTACCTGCTGGTTTGCGTGTGGCTGATTACCGCTGCCATGATCGGCCTGCAATATGCCAGCGAACCCGCTGCATACCGTGGGCAGATGCGCACCGCGGCGATCATGCTGGTGCAATCGGCGCCGCTGATGATAGTGTTTTTTATGTTTTTCCCGCGCATGCAGGGGCCGCTGTGGGGCATGCCTGCGGATGCTTTTGCCGGCATCACCGGCTTGTCCGACAGCATGAGTCCGGGCAGTCTTAACAAGCTGGTGTTTTCCGACGAAGTGGCGATGCGGGTCGCGTTCGACGGCCCGCTGCCGCCGCCCAATCGCCTGTACTGGCGCGGCCCGGTATTGATGGATTTCGATGGCCGCACCTGGACCACGCCACCACGTCCTCTGCGCAGCATGATCGAACTGGAACGCCGTGCCGATGCCGTGCGCTACACGGTAATGCTTGAACCGCACAATCGCCACTGGCTGTTTGCGCTCGATCTACCGGGCCTACTGCCGCCGGAAGTAGTGGTGACGTCGGAGCATTTGTTGTTGTCACGCGCGCCGGTTACCCGGCGCCGGCGTTACGAGATGACGTCATTTCTCGATGCCAGCTTCGGCGCCAACGCGAGCCCCGCGATGCTGAGCCGCATGCTGCTGCTGCCGCAAGGATTTAATCCACAAACACGTGAGCTCGGCCAAAAAATGCGCGCGCAGCATGGCGCCAGCGGCGGTAACGCGGCGCTGGTGAATGCCGCGCTGGCGATGCTGCGCGATCAAAAATTTGTCTACACGCTCGAACCTCCGCTGCTGGGCATGCACGCGGTTGATGAATTTTTGTTCAATACCCGCAGCGGCTTTTGCGAGCATTTTGCCTCGGCCTTCGTGGTGCTGATGCGTGCCGCAGGGGTGCCTTCGCGGGTGGTCACCGGTTATCTCGGCGGCGAGTACAACGCGCTGGGCAACTACCTGCTGGTACGGCAGTCCGATGCGCACGCCTGGAGCGAAGTGTGGCTTGAAAATCGCGGCTGGGTGCGTGTGGATCCCACCTACGCGGTATCTCCGGCACGCGCCGACAGCGGTCTCGCGGCAGCGCTGCCGTTACGCGATGCGTATCTGTTCGGTGCGCGTAGCGACAACAAGTGGCTGTATCAGCTTGCCATGACCTGGGATTCGCTCGCCAACACCTGGAACCAAACCCTGCTCGGCTACAACTTCGAGTCGCAGCGCGCACTGCTGTATCGGGCGGGACTGGATGAAGCGACCTGGCGCACGCTGGCGATGCTGCTGATCGCAGCCACCATAGTAGTTACCCTGCTGCTGGCGCTGTTCACGCTGCGCAATCGCGCGCACCGGGACGACCCCGCGCTTGCCGCGTATCGGGCGTTCTGCGCCAAAACCGCGCGCGCGGGGGTGGCGCGGCGCGAGGCGGAAGGCCCAGTGGATTACGCCGCGCGGCTCGCGCAGGCGCGGCCCGATGTTGCCGCCGCAGTGCAGGCCATTACCTGCCTCTACATCGCCATTCGTTATGAAAATAAATTACAAAACAATACGTTACGTGAATTACAGCAGCACGTGCGGCAGTTCACCGCCTAGGCCGGCAGGCGCCGCGATGTGATGCAGTTGCCGCTGAAGGGTGCGGTCAAACTGCTTTACACGGCACGCGTTTAATGCTTCCATTCTCGTTCATAAAAACCGCTGTTTGCGCCGCTGCCCGCGGCGCAAACGCAGCGCATCACACACATTCGTATTCACATTCTGGAGCGTCGCATGTCCGACCTTGAATCCGTATTGCGGGAAAACCGCGTGTTCCCGCCGAGCAGCGCATTTGTCAAGCAGGCCAATATTTCCGGCATCGCTGCCTATCGCCAGCTCTGCGCCGCTGCCGAAAAAGATTTCGAAGGCTTCTGGGCCAATCTCGCGCGCGCCGAGCTGCTGTGGAAAAAGCCTTTCACCCAAACCCTGGATGAATCCAACGCGCCTTTTTTCAGGTGGTTTCACGATGGCGAACTGAATGCCTCGTACAACTGTCTCGACCGCCACCTGCAAACGCAGCCGGATAAAATCGCTATCATTTTCGAGGCTGACGACGGCAAGGTCAGCACCATCACCTATCGCGAATTGCAGCGGCAGGTATGCATCGTCGCCAACGGCTTGAAATCGCGCAATATCAAAACCGGCGACCGCGTGATTGTCTACATGCCGATGTCGATCGAGGCGGTGGTGTGCATGCAGGCGTGCGCGCGCATCGGTGCGATTCATTCCGTGGTGTTTGGCGGGTTTTCGGCAAAAAGTTTGCAGGATCGCATCATCGACGCCGGCGCGGTGGCGGTGCTGACTGCTGACGGGCAGTTCCGCGGCGGGCGTGAAATTCCGCTAAAGCCTGCGGTGGACGAAGGTATTGCATTGGGTGGCTGTGAATCCATTCATAGCGTTGTAATCTACAAACGCACCGGCACCGCGGTGGCATGGCACGCGCCGCGCGACGTGTGGCTGCAGGATTTGATGCAGGGCCAATCCGCGGTGTGCGAGCCGACCTGGGTCAACGCCGAGCATCCGCTGTTTATTCTTTACACCTCCGGCTCCACCGGCAAGCCCAAAGGCATACAACATTCCACCGGCGGCTATTTGCTGTGGACCATTCTCACCATGAAATGGACGTTCGACTACAAGCCGAGCGATGTGTTCTGGTGTACCGCGGACGTGGGCTGGGTCACCGGCCACTCGTATGTGTGTTACGGCCCGCTGGCCTGCGGCGCCACCGAGATTATTTTTGAGGGCGTGCCGGTATACCCTGATGCGGGACGATTCTGGAAAATGATTCAGGATCACAAAGTAACGGTTTTTTACACCGCGCCTACCGCGATCCGCTCGTTGATCAAAGCGGGTGGCGAGCTGCCCAAAAAATATGATCTCACAAGCCTGCGCATACTCGGCACCGTGGGTGAACCGATCAACCCCGAAGCGTGGATGTGGTACCACGAAACGGTGGGCGGCAGCCGCTGCCCGATCGTCGATACCTGGTGGCAAACCGAAACTGGCGGCCACATGATTACGCCACTGCCGGGTGCAACACCCACCAAACCCGGCTCGGCGACCTTTCCGCTGCCCGGCATCATGACCGATATTGTGGATGAAACGGGCCAGTCCGTAGGCAATGGAAAAGGCGGCATCCTGGTCATCAAGAGACCGTGGCCGTCGATGCTGCGCACCATCTGGGGTGATGCGGAGCGTTTCAGGAAAACCTATTACCCGGAAGATTTCAAGGGCAAGTATTACCTCGCCGGCGACGGCGCCGCCTATGATGCGGAGGGCTACATCCGTATCATGGGGCGCATTGACGACGTGTTGAATGTTTCCGGCCACCGCCTGGGCACCATGGAAATAGAATCGGCGCTGGTCTCCAACAAGGAACTTGTCGCCGAGGCTGCGGTGGTTGGCCGCCCTGACGCTTTGACAGGCGAGGCGATTTGCGCGTTCGTGGTGTTAAAGGGTTCGCGACCCACGGGCGACGAGGCGAAAAAAATCGTCAAAGCGTTGCAGGACTGGGTAGCCAAGGAAATCGGCCCCATCGCCAAGCCGCGCGACATTCGCTTCGGTGACAATTTGCCCAAAACACGCTCCGGCAAAATCATGCGGCGGCTGCTGCGCTCCATCGCCAAAGGTGAAGAAATCACGCAGGATGTGTCGACGCTGGAGAATCCGGCGATCCTCGAACAGCTTAAACAATCGGCGTAGGTGCGAGGGGGTTGCATTTACTGTCAACGCCCAACGCCCAACTAAAAACATGAACCCACCCAGCCTCAAAGGCCAACGTCTCGCCGCATTGTTCCTGCTGGGTGCGCTGCTGTTCAACTATCCGCTGCTGCAGCTGTTCGCACATGACGGCATGGTGCTGGGCCTGCCCCTGCTCTACTGTTATGTGTTCTGCGCGTGGGGCACGTTAATCGGGTTAATGGCGCTGGTGGTTGAGCGTCGCGAACGCGCGTAGCACAGTCAACACCAGACCATGCTCACCGGCGGCCTCATCGTCGTCGCCTCGTTTGCCTATGTCGGACTGTTGTTCGCCATCGCGGCCTACGGCGATAAACGCGCAGACGCTGGCCGCAGCCTGATTGCCAATCCCTACATCTACACGCTGTCGCTCGCGGTCTACTGCACATCGTGGACGTTCTACGGCAGCGTGGGCCGCGCGGCCACGGGTGGCATCGGCTTTCTCGCGATCTACATCGGCCCCACCCTGATGGCGGCGTTGTGGTGGTTTTTGCTGATGAAAATGATACGCGTCAGCAAAGCCAACCGCATTACGTCGATCGCCGATTTTGTGGCTTCGCGCTACGGCAAGAGCCCCTTGCTGGGCGGGCTGGTGACGATCATCGCGGTGGTCGGCATCGTTCCCTATATCGCACTGCAGCTGAAGGCGATTTCAGCGAGCTTTTCCATTATTCTGCAATACCCCAGTGTCACCATGCCGCAAAAGTCCGGCACGCAGTTCTTTTTCGGCGACAACACGTTTTACATCGCCATGCTGCTGGCGGCGTTCACCATACTGTTCGGCACGCGTCATCTCGATGCCACCGAGCGTCACGAAGGGCTGGTCGCAGCCATCGCATTCGAATCCGTGGTGAAACTGGTGGCCTTTGTCGCGGTGGGTGTTTTCGTGACTTACGGCATGTATAACGGCTTCGCGGATTTATTTCAGCGCGCCAGTGCCCATCCGCAACTGCTTTCGCTGATGGCGGTGGGCGGCGAATCCGGCAGCTATACCGCATGGGCGTCGCTCACACTGCTGTCGATGTTTGCGATTTTGTTTCTGCCGCGCCAGTTTCAGGTGGCAGTGGTGGAAAACGTTGATGAGCGGCACCTCAACAAAGCCATTTGGTTATTTCCGCTGTACCTGCTGGTGATCAACATTTTTGTGCTGCCCATAGCGCTCGGCGGCTTGCTGTATTTTCCCGCCGGTACTGTCGATGCCGATACCTTTGTGCTGACGCTGCCCATTGCCGAACAGCAGGCATCGCTTGCGCTGCTGGCTTTTATCGGCGGACTTTCCGCTGCCACTGGCATGGTGATCGTTGAAACCATCGCGCTCTCCACCATGGTATGCAACGACTTGGTAATGCCGGCACTGCTGCGCACGCCGGGCTTGAGACTTGCCGAAAGGCGCGACCTGTCACGTCTGCTGCTGGGGATACGGCGTGGCGCGATAGTCGCTATTTTGATGCTCGGTTACGTTTACTTCTATCTTGCCGGTGAAGCCTATGCCCTGGTTTCTATTGGGTTAATTTCATTTTCGGCGGTAGCGCAATTTGCACCCGCCATCATCGGCGGGCTGTACTGGAAAGGCGCTACGCGGCTCGGTGCAACATTTGGGTTGGGCGCGGGGTTCGCGGTATGGGTGTACACGCTACTGTTGCCCTCGTTTGCCAAATCGGGCTGGTTGCCGATTACGTTTTTGTCGCAAGGCGCGTGGGGCGTGGAGCTTTTGAAACCACAGCAATTGTTTGGCTTGCAAGGCCTGGACGACATATCACACTGCCTGTTCTGGAGCATGCTTGCCAACATCGGTTTGTATATCGCAATTTCATTGCTGCGCCGGCCCGACGCCGCGGAACACACGCAAGCCGCGCTTTTCGTGGATGCCTCCAAGCCATCGCGGGTATCGGATTTCCGCTTCTGGCGCGGCAGCGCGTCAGTGAATGATCTGCTGGCCTTGCTGGGCCGTTTTCTCGGCCCGATTCGTGCGCACGACGCGCTCGCGGCTTACGCGCAGCAACGCGGCGTCGCCAGCGTGGCTGCGATACCGCCTGATGCCGACACCGTGCATCACGCCGAATTTCTGCTCACCGGCGCCATCGGCAGCGCCAGCGCACGCGTGATGATCGCCTCGGTGGTGGACGAGGAACCACTGGGCATTGATGAAGTCATGCACATCATCGATGAGGCATCACAGGTACTCGCCTACAGCCGCCAGCTGGAACGCCAGTCGCGTGAGCTTGAAGCTGCCACCAATGATTTACGCCGCGCAAACCTGCGCCTGCGAGAGCTCGATCAGTTGAAAGACGACTTTATTTCCACCGTTACCCACGAGTTGCGCACCCCGCTGACATCCATACGCGCGTTCAGCGAGATACTGCGCGATAACCCCACACTGGATCAGTCACAGCGCGAAAATTTTCTGGGCATTGTGATTCGTGAATCCGAACGTCTGACACGCCTGATTAACCAGGTGCTCGACCTCGCCAGGCTGGAATCCGGCGGCGCCCAGTGGCAGGCGATTCAGTTTGACCTGCGCGAACTGATCGACGAATCGCTGCGCGCCACCAGTCAGTTGTTCAAGGACAACGGCGTCGTCGTCGAAACCCGTTTGCCCGACAACGCCCCGGAACTCGTAGCCGACCGCGATCGGGTGATGCAGGTCATGCTTAATCTGTTGTCGAACGCAGTGAAATTTTGCGCGCCAAACCAAGGCCGCGTGACGATTAGCCTGCAGCTTGAAGCCAATGCACTGCGTGTGAATGTCGCCGATAACGGCAGCGGCATCAGCGTCGAAGAGCAGGCGGTTATTTTCGACAAGTTCCGCCAGGCAGGCGACACGCTCACTGAAAAGCCCAAAGGCAGCGGATTGGGTCTGGCGATATCGCGCCAGATTGTCGAACACCTGGGCGGACGGCTTTGGGTGGAAAGTCAACGCGGCGCGGGCGCCACCTTTTCATTCACCTTGCCGCTGCTGAAAAACGCTGCATGAGCGCGCGCATTCTGGTGGTGGAGGACAATCCAAACATACTGGTTTCACTCGAGTTTTTATTGAAAAATGCAGGTTATGACGTGATCACGGCCAATGACGGCGTGCGAGGCTGGAGCGCGCTGGAACAACAGCAACCCGATCTGGTCGTGCTCGATATTATGCTGCCCGCGCTGGATGGCTTTGAACTGTGCCGGCGTGTGCGTTCTGCCGCCACTTTAAAAAAAACCCGGATTTTGATACTGAGCGCGCGCGGCCACGATGCCGAAGTTGAAAAGGGCCTGCAACTTGGCGCCGATGCGTATATGCGTAAACCGTTTGGCACGCACGAGTTTCTGGATACCGTTACGCAATTGCTGGCACGTTAAATGATACACGGCAAACGTGGCAAGTGCGACGCGCGGAAAACTGTCAGTGCGTTCCGTTTAGTGCGTCGTTAATCGTCTTGCTGCAGTCGTTTATCGTGTAATGCCGCATGATCAATCACATACCCCCGCCCATAATGCGTGCGCACCTCCAAACCGGAGTCCGCCAGCTTTTTGCGCACGCGATGAATGTAAACTTCAATCGCGTTGTGACTGACTTCCTTGTCGTAGTTGTAGAGTTGTTCGACCAACTGCTCTTTGCTTACCACGCGCCCGAAGCGCCGCAGCAAAACCTCCAGCACACCGGCCTCGTGCATCGACAGTTGCAGCGGCTTGCCCGCAACACTTGCCACGCGCCCCGCAGTCTCAAAACTCAAATCGCCGTAGTGCAAGGTGGGCGCCGAAACATTTGCGCCACGCCGCAGCAACGCACGCACGCGTGCCTTTAACTCGGAAAGACTGAACGGTTTGACCAGATAGTCATCAGCGCCCAGATCAAGCCCTGTAACCTTTTCTTCGGGTTGTTCGCGGCCCGACAAAATCAGCACCGGCAGCGACGCATTGCGCTTGCGTAAGCGGCGCAGCACTTCAAAGCCGTCGAGCCTGGGCAATCCCAAATCGAGTATCAACAAGCCGAAGCCATCGCTTTTCAGCGCCTCGTCCGCAGCCAAACCGTGCGCGACGCAATCCACCGCATAGCCCGCCTGCGTCAGCGTAAAGCGCAGCGCCTCCGACAGGGCTGTATCGTCCTCCGCAATCAGAATCCGCACCTGACTCCCCTTACAAGCTTACCGCAAGAATGCTGTATTGCAGCAAAGCAGTGCTGTAGTGAACAAACGTAACTATTTGTTTTTATTATACTTTTCAAAGACTGTCTACCGCCACGAAATTCATTTCCCCGTCATAAATATTCAGGATTTTGTAAGTTACTTGTTTTAGTATAAAGGCGTCAAAGACCACCAACAACAATACCCTAACAGGTCTTTCGTATGTAGTTGCCGCATTATTAAACCAAGGAGACAGATTCGTGGAACTGACCGATAGACACAAGGAATACTGGCGCAAAAATCTTGTCATCACGGCGTGCCTGCTCGCCGTCTGGTTTGTTGTCACCTTCGTCGAAATATGGTTTGCACGGGACCTGAATACCATCACGATCTTCGGCTTTCCGCTGGCGTTCTACATGTCGGCGCAGGGCTCGCTTGCGATCTACGTCGCCATCATCGGCATCTATGCCTGGCTGATGCGAAAGCTCGATCTGGAATACAACGTGGATGAAGGGGATCTCGAATGAGCGCCGGAACCTTTTCGCACAGTGCGTTCAACAGCCAGCTGAAGAAGTACTACTCCTTCTACGCCGGCGGCTTCATCGGCTTCGTGCTGCTGCTGGCAGTGGCCGAGCAGTTGGGCATGTCGCGCCAGTGGATCGGCTACTGGTTCCTGTTCGCCACCATCGGCCTCTACGCCGGTATCGGCATCATGAGTCGCACCTCGGAGGTGTCGGAGTATTACGTCGCGGGCCGCCGCGTACCGGCTTTCTTCAACGGCATGGCGACCGGCGCCGACTGGATGAGCGCGGCGTCCTTCATCGGCATGGCCGGAACGCTGTTCCTTTCCGGATATGACGGTCTCGCCTGGGTCATGGGCTGGACCGGAGGCTATTGCCTGGTGGCGCTGTTCCTCGCGCCCTACCTGCGCAAGTTCGGGCAGTTTACGATTCCGGACTTCCTCGGCGAGCGCTACGGCGGCAACATCGTGCGCACCATAGGCTTGATTGCGGCAATCACCTGCTCATTCGTCTATGTGGTTGCGCAAATCTACGGCGTTGGTCTGATTACCAGCCGCTTCACCGGCCTGGAGTTCGGCGTCGGGGTGTTTGTCGGTCTCGGCGGCATACTGGTGTGCTCGATGCTCGGCGGCATGAAAGCGGTGACGTGGACGCAGGTCGCGCAGTACATCATTTTGATCATTGCTTACCTGACGCCGGTAGTATGGCTGGGCATCAAACATACCGGCATTCCGGTACCCCAATTGGCCTACGGCTATACGCTGCAGAAGGTCGGCGACCTGGAGAAGAAAATCACTGCGGATCCGAAAGAAAAAGAGGTGCGCAAGATTTTCGCTGACCGTGCCGCAGCCGGCAATGCGTCGCTGAAGGAGCCAGAAAAAGCCTTTGCTGAAGGCAAGGCGAAGGTCGACGCCAACCTTGCCGATCTGAAGGCGGCAAACGCGCCGGCTGAGCAGATTGCCGCAGCCGAGAAGGCCGTGGCTGCTTATCCAAAAGACGTGAAAGCGGCGACGACCCAGTGGAACCGTGAGAAAGGCCTTGCCGCGCGCGCCAATCCACCGCGGCCGCATGCGGAGGCGTTTGTCGGCAAGGACGAGAAAGCGCGCGACCTTGCGCGTCTGAATTTCATCGGCATCGTGTTCTGCATGATGTTCGGCACTGCCGCGCTGCCGCATATCCTGATGCGCTACTACACCACGCCCAGTGTGCAACAGGCGCGGGTATCGGTGTTCTGGTCGCTGTTTTTCATCTTCCTGCTCTACTTCACCGCCCCCTGCCTGGCAGTGCTCGCCAAGTACGATATGTATACGAACCTGGTGGGCAGTTCGTTCGCCTCGCTACCGGCGTGGGCCGCGGCATGGGCCAAGGTGGACCCAGGGTTGCTGAACATCACTGACATCAACAAGGACGGCATCGTGCAGTGGGCCGAAGTGGTGATCGGTGGCGACCTGATCGTGCTGGCGACACCCGAAATCGCGGGCTTGCCGTACGTGGTGTCGGGGCTGGTCGCGGCCGGGGGTCTGGCGGCTGCGCTCTCTACCGCGGACGGCTTGTTGCTGACCATCTCCAACGCGCTGTCGCACGACCTCTACTACAAGATGATCAACCCTCTTGCTACGACCTACAAGCGTGTGACCATCTCCAAGGTACTGCTGGTAGGAGTCGCAATCGCTGCCGCCTACGTTACTTCGTTCAAACCGGGAGACATCCTGTTCCTGGTCGGCGCGGCGTTTTCGCTGGCGGCGTCGGCGTTCTTCCCGCCGCTGGTGCTGGGCATATTCTGGAAACGTGCCAACAAATGGGGAGCAATCGTGGGGATGTCGGCGGGGCTGGGTGTCTGCATCTACTACATGTTGCGCACCTATCCGTTCTTCACCAACATGGGCGTGCCGAAGATGGATCTGTGGTTCGGCCTGAATCCGGTTTCGGCGGGCATGTTCGGGCTGCCGGTGGGACTGGCTACCATCATCATCGTCAGCCTGCTGACCTCCCCGCCGCCGAAGGAAGTGCAGGAACTGGTCGAGCATGTTCGTTACCCGCACCTGAAGGGGGATATCGATACGCAGGCAGCCTGATCCGTCGCGCCCGCCTGACTGGACAAAGCCCGCCGTGTGCGGGCTTTGTGTTTGCGCGGCGTCTGCTGATTTTAGGCACGGAAAACGATGCGACGAAGCGCTGAACGCCATGGACAAAACTAGCGCGTTCGCGACCGCAGTGCAGGCGTCGCCTACAACATGTTCAAACGGCGAGATCCTTGACCAAATGCGCCATATCGGTAGCGCCGGTATCCCGTATCAACTGCCGCGCCCTCACCGGATCAAAGCGGTTCAGGTGCAGAATCACCTCGCGTACGCGCTCGGGATTGCGCGCGTAATGGCAGGCCATGCCCAATTGCACCCACACCGGTGCGCTCATCGGCTGCAATTCCGCCGCCTTGCCGAAGGCGTCCGCGGCATCGGCGTGGCGGCCCAGCGTCGCGTAAGTCATGCCCATGCCGTACCACGCCCGGTCGAGCCCCGGGTTGAGCCGTACGGCTTCGGCAAAGGACGTGATAGCCTGCTCATGCCGGCTCAGCTTGTCTCGAACATAGCCAAGGTTAAAATGCGTATTGGCATCACCCGGTTCCAGCTGCAAGGCCTCGCCAAAGATACGTTCGGCGTCGCTAAGACGCTGTTGCGACGCGTGTATGTAAGCCACGTTGCGGAGCATTTTGACAGAGTACACGCCCTGCGCAAGCAATTTGCGATAGGCTTCCAGCGCCTTGCCGGGTTGCCTGACACCTTGCCAGAAGCGGGCGAGGCTATAGTAGCGCCATTGGTCGAAATTCATCTTGCACCTTGCTGACAGTGGATAACCGCAATGTATCAGACCGTAGTCATCCTGAAAGCCATAGTTGAGATTGCCGGCCTCGCCCTGCTCGGGCAGGGGCTGCTGGTGATACTAGCCGGGCAGCAAAGACATCAGAACATGTTCTACACCGTGCTGAAAACCATCACCTCGCCCGTGTTCAAGGTAACCCGCTTCATCGCCCCGCGCTTCATCGTAGACCAGCACATCGGGTTTCTGGCGTTCTTTTTCCTGATGGTGATCTGGTTTGCACTCACCATCGCCAAGATCAGACTGGTGCTCGGCACCACATAACGGCTTGGCGCTGCACTGCAGCGCTTCGTTTTTGACAGCCGGCAGCACTCCCGTTGCTCATGCGCGCCTGCCGCAAGTCATGGCGCCTTTTATCGCGTAAAATCCGGCCTTCCGGAGAGATGGATGAGTGGTTTAAGTCGCACGCCTGGAAAGCGTGTGTATGATGAAAGTCGTACCGTGGGTTCGAATCCCACTCTCTCCGCCATGGAGATACAGTAAGTTATTGATTATAAATCTTTAACTTACACTTACTTTGATATCACCCACAATTTAACCCACAAATAAAGCAGTCTGGACAGTAGCATCGCCATCTGTCGGGCGCCACGGGTAGCAGCCCGGCGCTCGCCGACTACCCCAGCCAAAAGCATATGAGGCTTACCATGCCGCGTTCCAATTTGCTCGATCTGGGCCTGCTTTTCGTCTAGCCTGAAGTTCCGTTCTGAGAAGCGCGCATTTATCCTTTAGCATCATAATCTTATGTGCTTCTGCAGTGTTGTTGTTCTGGCTACAAAGTAATGGCTTGAAGCAGTTGCATGGCGTGCGTCTGTTTTGGATTTGCCGTGGTCACGATCTCGAAGCTTGGCGCCTCGTCGCCGCTGCCGCGGGTGCGGCAGGTGTTGCGCACGACAGTGGAGAGTTCATCCAGTAAGGTGCGAAAGCTGTGTGCCGGCGTGCCGTCTTCAAGACGGCGTGTCGAGGCTTTGCGCTGTGCAGCTTTTGAGCGCTGCGCAGGCGCCACCGGATCGCGCGTAGTCTTCGCGGCCTGGTCCTCGTCGGCGAAGAGCAAGGTGCGCCACGCCTCGCGCATGTGCCACTCCACGTAATAGGCCAGCACGCACAGGAAGATGTGCGCTCGAACACGGTTTTCTGTGCGGTGGTGAATCGGGCGAATCTTCAGGTTCACGGTCTTGAGGGTGCGAAACGCCCGCTCCACCGCAGTCAGCGCCTTGTAGGTGCGCACCAATTCGGCAGCGTCCATCTCGCGCACGGTCAGCGGACTGCGGATGACGTAGAGCCCATCGAGTGCGGCTTCCGCCGCCACCGAAGCGGTCAGCACCTTGAAGCTGAAGTGTCGCTCGCCGATGTCCAGTTCAAAGTGCTTGGCCATCTTGAACTTGTTGAGCACCTTACCCACCCGCACCCCGATCTTGCCCGCCGCACGCAGACGACCGCGCCCGACCATCATTCGCACCCGCTCCAGTTCCTCGCACGTGGCCGCCAGCAGCGCGCAGCGCTTATGCGCACGCAGACGCCCCCGCGCCTCATTGCGGCACACCACCAGACGCTCGTGCGGGTAATCCGGATGGGTGATCTCAAACAGATTGCGCTCATCAAACAGCCCCATCTGGATCACACCGCACTCGAGCAGTTGGCGAATCTGTGCGCTCCTGAGTGCTGTGATCCACGCCAAGCCCTCATGGGTGCGCAGCTGCTCCACCGCCGTTTGACTGATCATGCCGCGGTCGCCCACCAGCACCACCTGCTCGATGCCAAAGTCGCGCTTTAAGCGTAGCACCTGCGGCAGCAGCGTTTGCGGGTCGGCTACGTTACCTTCATACACTGACACCGCCACCGGGCAGCCCCGCCGGTCGGTGAGCAGGCCATAGTTGACCTGCAGTTTGCCGCGCTTGCCGTCGCGGCTGTAACCGAGCTTGGCTAGCGGACAACAACACCCCTCGAAATAGCTTGAGGACAGATCGTAGAGCGCCACATCCCCCTCGCCCAGATGGCGCGCGGCCAGCTTCTTCTCGATAGTAGCTTGGCGCGCAAGCAGCCAATCCATCGCGCCGTAGAGCGCATCCTCATCGGCCTGTTCGACCCCAAATTGCCACGCCAGTGTCGTCGTGCGCCACCAGCGCGTGGTGGCCAGCTTGGTGTGAGGGGCCAGAATACGCGCGGCCACCATCGCACACACCAAATCGCGTTCGGGCTGTGCGCGGGCACTGAGCAATGGCGCAAAGCCCAGTCTGTGCATGGCCAAGGACACCGCCTGAACGTGACCGTGGGGCAGCGATCCGCTCACCTCAAACACCGCGCCTACGGGCCGTAGCGATTCGCCCCGCAGCACGCTGCGCATGGCATCAATCTGCTCGTCGCTCAGCGCGGAGAGATTCGCCAAGGTGCGCTTGCGTACGCGAGTGCCTTCGCGGTAGGACTCGCGCAATAAGAACGTCGGGCGCGAACCGCGGTTCGGAACGATGTCGATGTGCATGGGCGGCCATCGTACCGCAAGTGCTCCAGAAGTACAAGCCCGTACATGGCTACATATTGCACCCGGATTCGCGTCACATTTACGCGATTCTCCCTCGTGAAACCGCAGCGAAAACGTGTTCCCTGACGGGGGAACTTCAGGCTAGGCTTAACGTGGGGCTTGTCGGGGCTACCTGAAGGAGCGTGGCTGCACCTTGCCGCCAATCAACGGCGATCTTCGATCTACTGAAACTCTCAAGCACCCCTCTGGATATACAGGTGCCGCCCTCATCGCAAGAGTTACCGATGCGGTGCCTGGAGAACCCATCACGTTGCATCGCACTTGGATAAAATCTGATGGATCGAAGGCAGATGTAGACCCGCCACGACTTTTACTAGGAAAACATCGCAAAGCCGGTGGCGTTATTCGCCTAGGGCCTGATGGTGCAGGTACATCCAGACTCGCAATTGCCGAGGGTATCGAAACCGCACTGACCGTAGCACATGCATATCAACCGGTCTGGTCACTGATCGATGCGGGTAATCTAGCCGCCTTCCCCGTTCTTGACGGCATCGAGTCTCTACTTATCGTCGCGGACAACGACCCCGCTGGTTTGAAGGCATTCGGCTCGTGGGTCGTTCTTTTCTACAAAATGAATACTACTCGCATTCCGTAATTGCTATCGCACTGCCATCGCAAGTGAACGGCCAAATTGCGATATGAGGTAGCGTAAACTATACTGATACTGCAATCGAATGTATTTTATGTACGACTCGAATTTACCGTTCTACGCAATCGCCGTATTAACCGGAGGTCTGATATGCGTTTGTCCGCCCTAGTCGCTGGCGCGGTGCTTGCACTCTCCTGCACCCAAAGTGTTGCCCAAACCTACCCCGCCCGCCCGGTGCGCATGATCGTCGCCAACGGCCCCGGCGCTGCGCCTGATGTCATTGCGCGCCTGCTGGGCGCGAAGCTCAGCGAATCGTGGGGCCAGAACGTCGTCATCGACAACCGTCCCGGCGCGACCGGCCTGATCGCCGCAGAAATGCTCGCGAGGTCGGCGCCCGACGGTCACACGATGTTCCTGACCACCATGACGCAGTTGATCAGCACGCTGATGTACCAGCGCTTCATGCTGGCAACCGAGTTCGCGCCGGTGACGCTGGTCGGCACCACGCCTTTTGCGATCGTAGTGAGTAGCGCGCTGCCGGTGAAATCCATCGCGGAGTGGATCGCTTATGCGCAGGCGCGGCCCGGCCAACTGCTGTATGGCTCCGGCGGCCAGTGGGGATCGTCACATCTGTGTATCGAAAAACTGAACGCCATGGCGGGCCTCAAGCTCACCCACGTGCCGTACGCTAATACCGCAACCACGCTTGCCGATCTCATCGGCGGCAATATTCATATCTATTGTCCGGCAGTGCCCTCGTTGCCGGCATTCACCGCCAGCGGCAGAATTCGGCCGCTGGCCGTCACTTACCAGAAACCGACCAAGCTCGCGCCGGGTCTGACACCGGTTGCTGATACGCTGCCCGGATTTGAAATGCTGGGCTGGTACGGGATGATCGTGGCGCTGCGCACGCCACCAGAGATCATCGCCAGGATCAACGCCGAACTCGTCAAAGCGCTGAAGAACCCGGATCTACAACAGCGCATGTTCACGGTAGGCGCCGAAGCCGTGGGGTCCACGCCGGCGGAGTTCGCTACGTTTTTGAAAAAAGACACCGATCACTGGACCCGGGTGCTGGGCGAAAGCGGCGCGCGTCTCGGAAAATAAATCGCGGTGCTGCTGAAATATACGACGCAGGCAACGCCCATTCGTCTGCGGCAATATAAACGACACTGCGTTCCTGCTGCAATGCTGCCCGCAAGCCATGCCGCAAAAACTCACGGTGGTGGTTGCAATTTCTGAGAGGCGGCGCATAGGCCTCAATTCGCACAGACTTCGCGTCAAAAAATTGTTGACAGGTTTGCGAAATAACGACTAAATCCCTTGTTCATTGATTCATTTGCAACGAGATGCCCGATGGCGTTACCTCTCCTGTCCGCAGTGCGCGTATGGCATAAGTTGTTATTGTTGGGTGTGATTGCACTGCTGCTGTGCGCGCTGCCGACGCTGCTCTATATTCAGGTAGCGGGCAAACAAATTGATGGCGCCCTGAATGAGCTTCAGGGACTGCCGCCGGCCACCGAAATCGTGCGCCTGATGCAGCCTATGCAGGCGCATTTCGGGCTGGCCGCCGCCGTTTTAGGCGGCGATCAGACGCTGGCAAGACAACGCGCGGTGCAGGAAAAGGAAGTCACTGCTGCATGGGTCAAAGTGCGCGCAGCGTTGCCGCCCGAGGCGGAAGCGCCGGTCAAGCTGCTGGATAAAGTGGAGGCGGAATGGCTATCACTCGTCAACGCGCTTAAAGACAAAAATTTCCGATCGAAGACAGCTACAAACGCCATACTAAACTGGTGACGTCAACCTTGAATTTGCTGGGACTCACCCTCGACACCTTTGGCCTGACACTGGACCCCGAACCCCATAGCTACCTTCTGATCACTGCGGCGTTCGTTGATTTGCCCAAGCTGACCGAGTCGATGGCGCGTTTGCGCGCCACCGGCACAGCGATACTGGGCATCAAAAAAGCCACCACGGAAGAGCGCGCGACCATTGCCACCATGCTTGAGCGTACGCGTCATGATCAGGATCACAGCCGCGCCCTGATCCGCAAGGCCTTAGACGCCAACGGTGGCCCTATGGATAAACTCGAGGCGGCCTCGCTGGCGGCATTGCTCGACACACAAAAAATCGCAGGCATCACCGATCTGGAATTCATGCGCATCGAAATCCTGCGTTATAACGCGGCCGATTATCTTAATTTATCCACCACCGCGATCGATGCGCAATTTGCCCTGATCCAAACCGCGCGCGTTGAAATAGCACCCGCGACATGAGCGCGCGCACCGAGTCGCAGGCGTCCAGTCTTGAAGAAACCGCCGCCAGCATGGAAGAACTCAGCTCTACATTCGAGAAAAACGACGAAAGCGGCCGCCACGTGAGTCAACTCGCGGCTCATGCCGCCGAGGCCGCCGAGCAGGGCGGCGCCGTGGTTAGCAAAGTGACGCGCACCATGCAGGAAATCGATGCCTCCTCGCAAAAAATCGCCGAGATTATCGCGGTCATCGACAGCATTGCTTTCCAGGCCAATATACTGGCGTTGAATGCCGCCGTCGAAGCGGCGCGTGCCGGCGAACAAGGGCGCGGCTTTGCGGTGGTCGCCGCTGAAGTGCGCGCGCTGGCGCAACGGTCCGGTCAGGCCTCGCGGGAAATACGCACGCTGATCAGCGAGTCGGTGAAAAAGGTGCAGACAGGCACGCGCCAGGCCACCGATTCGGGCAAAGCGATGGACGACATTCTGGCAGCAGTACGGCGCGTTGCCGTCACCATGAAAGACATGGAAGCGGTGCGCCAGGATCAGCGGCAAGGCGTGGCGCAGGTAAGCCGTGCGGTGGAACAAATGAATCAGGGTACGCAACAAAACGCCGCCATGGTGGAACAAATCGCCGCCACCGCAGACCAACTGAGCGATCAGGCGCAGCACCTCACCGCGGCCGTGGCCGCGTTCACGTTGCCTGAAACCGACGGTTTTTCCCGCTCAATAGGGCGCGCGCCCGGCGCCGATGCGGCCGCTTTGCCGGAAGCGGCTGCCAACAGAGCGCTCACCAGCGCCGCGCGGCCCGCCGCGCGCGCCACGCTGACATCACGCGGCAAACGCAGGGACACCCGGAATTAAACCGAAGCCAGCTTGGCGTTGGCATCGATCAAACGCTGCACCAGCACGTGTAAAAATATGCGCTCAAAGCTGATGCGACAGGAATCCGTGATCTTTTTATAAGCGGCAACGGTAATTTTCAGCAAGCGCACGTCCTGCGACGCAGTAACATCCGCGGTGCGCAGATTGCCGGGGCTGCCCAGACAGGCCATTTCGCCCAGACACTCGCCCGGCTTCAAGGTATCGATCCACCGCTGCTCGCGTGTCACGCGCGCTTCGCCGCTGACCAGGACGCAAAAATAATCGCCGCGATCGCCTTCGCTCAGAATCACCGTTTCCTTGGGAACCGCCACCCACTGCGCAAGCCGCAGCACCTCCCACAGATCGACATCGGCGAAGCCCTCGAAAAACGACAGCTTGCGCAAGCTATTAAAGCGCTCGGCCTCGAACACTCCTTGCCTGGGCAACGCCGTCGTAGCGCGCATCAAGGCCGCCAATTCATCGCTAAACTGACCCCAAGTCAGATACCGCTTGCCGCTTTCGCGTTGCAACGCGCGGTTGACGATGCGGTCGAGCTCCGGCGGCACCTCGCGGCGAAACTCCGAGAGCAGCGGCGCATCGAAGTTGAGCATCTGATACGCCAGTGCCGCGATATTGCTGGCTTTGAACGGCGCGCGTCCCGTCAGCAGCATAAACATCACAATGCCCAGTGCGTAAATATCGGTTTGCTGGTTGAGCGGCATATTCTGATGCTGCTCCGGCGACATGTAGGCGGGCGTGCCGATGCCGTCGATCATGGTGGCTTCCGCCTTCTTGATCGCCGCCGAACTAAAATCGGTGATCTTGACGTCGTTGTTTTCCGTCAGCATGATGTTCGCGGGCTTGATGTCGCGGTGAATAATGCCTTGCTGCGAGGCATACTCCAGCGCGTGCGCGCACTTGGAAGCGATTTCGATCACATCACCAATGGCCAGCAGGTTGTCAGGTTTGGTAAACGGCGATAACGTCCCGCCATCCACGTACTCCATCACGATATAACCATAGTCATCGTCGATGGCTGCATCGAGGATCTGCACGATGTGCGGGTGATTTAACTGGCCGGCCAGCGACGCTTCCGTGGTAAACAAACGGTTCATCAGCTTGCCGCTGCCCATATCGTTCATGGCACTTTGCGAAACCACCTTTACCGCCACTTCGCGGTTGCCAAACGCATCGCGGCACAGGTAGACCTTGCTGGTCGCGCCTTCACCCAACGTGCGGATCACGTCGTATTTACCGACACGTTGCGGCGGTGCGGTGATCGAATTTTCCGTCATGGTGGGCCTGACTCAGGGGATTAGCGGCCGCCTGCAAGTTTGCGATTTTCAGTGTAAAGCAGTATCGTAACTATTTTAGTTATAACACAATTTTACTTGTGAATTAAAAGTTCGGGCAGCCAAGTCACGAGCGCCGGAAACACCGTGATCAGCGCAATGGCTATCACCATCATGAAAAAGAACGGTATCGACGCGCGCGCAACGTAGGTGCTGTCCCTGCCACTCATAGTTTGCAGCACAAACAAATTAAATCCCAGTGGCGGTGTCACCTCGGCAATTTCCACCAGCAGCACAATGAAAATACCAAACCACACCAGATCGAAGCCCGCCTTCTCCACCATCGGCAGCACAATCGAGGTCGTCAGCACGATCATCGACACGCCATCGAGCGCGGTGCCGAGCACGATGTAAATCGCCGCCAGCACCGCGATCAGCATGTAGGGATTGGGCTGCATTGCTGCCACCCATTCCGCCAGCGCTTTGGGGATGCCGGTGAACGCCATGCACGACGACAAAAACGCCGCGCCGCCGAGGATGAACAGGATCATGCACGACAGGCGCGTAGCACCCATTAAACTGTCGCTAAATGACGCCCAGTTCAGCCCGCCGCTAACCGCCGCAATCGCAAACGCGCCCAACACGCCGAACGCCGCTGCTTCCGTCGCTGTGGCCCAACCCACGACCATCACCCACACAATGAATACAATCAGCAACAGACACGGAATCAGGTTGCGGCTGAGATGGAGTTTCTCGCGCAAGGTGTAGCGCTGCGTTTCGATGGGCGTTTTGCCGGGATTGGCCAGCGCCCACACCACGATGTAGCCCGAAAACAGCAGCATCAGCAACACGCCCGGAATAATCCCCGCCAGAAATACCTTGAGTATCGATACCTCCGCCGCCACCGCGTACACCACCATGATGATCGACGGTGGCAGCAGTATCCCCAGTGTGCCCGCGCCGCACAACGAACCGAGGCAGGTTTTCTCATCGTAACCACGCGTTTTCAGCTCGGGCAACGCCACTTTGGCAATGGTCGCGCAGGTTGCCGCCGATGAGCCCGACACCGTGCCAAAAATGCCGCAGGCCAGCACGTTCACGTGCATCAGCCGCCCCGGCAGCCAGCCCAGCCACGGCGCCAGACCCTTGAACATTTCTTCGGAGAGTTTGGTTCGATAGAGTATTTCACCCATCCAGATAAACAGCGGCAACGCCGCCAGCGTCCACGACGCGCTGGAGCCCCAAAACGACTGAAACAGATTTACGTCCGGCGGCGTGCTGGTAAAAAAATGCAGGCCTGTCCACGCCGTAGCCGCCAGCGCCAGCGCGATCCACAGGCCGCCGAGCAACAGCACCAGCAGCAGCGCCAGCAAAATTGCCGCGATTTCAAGCGTGCTCACAACATCTCCGAAAAATCACCGGTATTGCGCCGCGCTTCTTCGGCCAATTGATACGCCGGTTTTTCACCGCGCCACACCGCCACCCACGTATCAATCACCGCAATCAAAAAAATCAGCGTGCCCAACACCAGGCTCAATTGCGGAATCCAGATCGGAATTTTGATCAGTCCTTGTGCCACTTCGTTGAATTTCCAGCTTTCAAACACAAAATGCGCAATCGCCCAGGTCATGTAGCCCGTACACAGAGCCGCCGCCGAAAGCACCACGATTTCCGCGCGGCGGCGCGCAGCTACGCCGAGTCGCTCGACCCACAGCCCCACGCGTATCAACTCGCCCTTGTGAAAGGTATGACCCAGCGCCAGAAATACGCTAGCCGCACACAACCAGGCGGAAATGTCGTCCGCGCCGCGTATCAGTATCCCCATCTCGCGCGCAAACGCCTGCGCCAGCATCAGCACGCAAATGCCGGCAAGGCAGATTGCCGCGGCTATGCCGCTGGCCGCGTACAGGCGATCAAGCAATCGGCGCATTGAGGGGCGGCTGAGCGTTGGGCGGTTGGCGTCAAGAGTAACAGTGGGCAGCGCAGGGGTTACGCTGAACTGTCATCACGCCAAACGCCCAACCCGGCACTTACTTCTTACGGTAGGCAGCGATAATCGCCTCGCCGTCAGCCCCTGCCGCCTTCTGCCACTCGGCAAGTATGGTGTCGCCAACCTTGGTGAACGCCGCGCGCATCGCGGCATCGGGCGTATGCATCATCATGCCGTTGTCGGCGAGCTGCTTGTTGGCCGCCTGTTCACGTTGCCGGGATAAATCCCAGCCGCGTTTTTCCGCTGTGGCGGCGGCTTCCAGCAGCGCGCTTTTCTGCGCATCGGGCAGGCGCTGGAACGCGCGCTCGTTCACCGCCACGATGTTCTTCGGATGAAACGCATTCGTCTGATAATAGTTTTTCACAAACTCCCACGCCTTGGTCGACGTGCCGGTGGCCGACGAGGTAATCATGGCATGCACCGTGCCGGTGGCGAACGCCTGCGCCAGTTCCGGCACCTGAATCACCGTCGGGCTCGCACTCAGCAACTCCGCCAGGCGCGCGGTTTGCGGACTGTAGGTGCGGAACTTCACGCCTTTCAGATCGGCCACCGACTTCAGCGCATTCTTGGTATAGATGCCCTGCCCCGGCCACGGCACCGAATACAGCATGCGCACGCCGCGCGCCAGCAGCTTCTTCTCCAGAAACGGCTTTTGCGCCTGATAATATTTCCACGCCGCGTCATAACCCACCGCGACAAACGGCACATTGTCCGCTGCGAATACCGGGTCTTCATTGCCAAACTGGCCCAGCAGTAATTCCACCAGATTGACCTGCCCGGTGGATACCGCGCGCAGCATGTCCGGGTGCTTGATCAGCGAGCCGTTGCTGTGCACATTGATATCCAGCTGATTATTGGTGGCCTTGCGCACGTCCGCCGCGAACAGCTTGACGTTGACGGTATGAAACTCACCATCGCTGTATGGGGTGGGCATATCCCATCGGGTCTGCGCGTTTGCGGTCGTGGAAAAAACCACCGCTGTTGCTAAAATCCATTGTGCAATTTTCATGCTGCCTCCGCTGTAAGTGCCGAATTTAATACTCGCCTCATGGTAGCATTCCTCGTCCATGAATACATCAGCACACAGCGGGCGCCGGCAATTCGGGTGGGCCGCAGCGGCACGCGGCTCAAACCCAAAGCTGAGCCGGCGGCCAGCACGATGAACGGCGCCAGGGAGAAAGCCATGACCGCGGGTTGCGACGACTTCGAAACCAGGCCGCTGATGCCGGCGGAGCGAGTCTCGTGAAACCGGCTGATGCAGCACTGCTGGTGGTCGACGACAACGAGAACAATCTCTATACGCTCACGCGCCGGCTCCAGCGCGAGGGTTATACCAACCTCACCACCGCTAACGACGGCCGTCAGGCGCTGGAACTCCTGCAGTCGAAAAAGTTCGACCTGGTGCTGCTCGACATCATGATGCCCGAGCTGAACGGCTACCAGGTGCTCGAGCATCTCAAAGCCGATGCCGAGCTGCGCCATCTTCCGGTGATCATGATCTCCGCGGTCGGAGAGGTGGAGAGCGTGGTACGTTGCATCGAGCTTGGCGCCGAGGATTATCTGCCCAAGCCCTTTGATGCGACGCTGCTGCGCGCGCGGGTGGGGGCAAGTCTGGAGAAAAAACGGCTGCGCGACGAAGTGCGTGAATGGAACAAAAAACTTGAGGAGCGCGTGTAGGAGCAGGTCACGCAACTCGACCGCCTGGGCCGGCTGAAGGGTTTTTTTTCACCGCAGCTTGCGGACTCGATTGTCAGCGGCGGCGGCGAAGCGCTGCTGAAAACGCACCGCCGCGAAGTGGTGGTGGTGTTCCTCGACCTGCGCAGATTTACCGCCTTCACCGACAACGCCGAGCCGGAGGAGGTGATGGCGGTGCTTGGCCAGTTCCACCGCGTGATGGGGCAGCTGATCATCGCCCATGAAGGCACGCTGGAGCGCTTTGCCGGCGATAGCCTGATGATTTTTTCAACGACCCGGTCAAGCTCGACCAGCCGGCGGCGAACGCGGTGAAAATGGCGCTCGCAATGCAGGAGAAATTCCAGCCGCTGCGCACGGCGTGGACGAAATCCGGCTACGATCTCGACCTTGGCATCGGGATTGCGCAGGGCTATGCCACGCTCGGCGCGATCGGCTTCGAAGGGCGATGGGATTACGCGTGCATCGGCAGCGTGACCAATCTCGCTTCGCGGCTATGCAGCGAAGCGAAAGGCGGACAGATACTCACCAACCAAAAGACCCTGGCGCGGATTGAAGATGCAACCCAGGCCGAGCCGCTGGGTGCGCTCACGCTGAAAGGGATCGCGCTGCCGGTGCCGGAGTTCAACATCTTGGCTTTTAAAGCGTGAGCGGGCCGGCTGCCTGTGTACCTTGGAACGGGGTCAAGTCTAGCTAAGTAGCACGCGTCCATTACACAAAACCCGACCGTCATAAAGTGCAGCCCGAAGTAATCCGCAATCTTCTGTAGCGGCGCATGGAAATTGCTACTTTAATAGACCTGACCCCTCGCGTGTTGACCCCTCGCGTGTACCGGCGTCTTGCCCCACGCGCCGAGGCCCACGATGGCGGCGCGGATCATGCTGCAACTTTCATGCATTGCAAATCGACAGGCAGCAGGCAGCAGTGTAAACTCACAGCGAGAATAGTCTGGAGGAGCAATATGCATCTATGGCGTTGTTGCTTTAGTGTGGCCGCGGTGTTGTTGCCGATATTGGCTCAGTCACAATCGTACCCGGTGAAACCGCTGCGCCTGATCACGCCGTTTCCCACCGGCGGATCGCAGATTTTAGCGCATCTGCTCTCCGAAAGACTCGCCGAATCGCTGGGCCAGCCGGTGGTGGTGGATTACCGGCCGGGTGGCGGCGGCAATATCGGCGCGGAGATTGCCGCGCGCGCGCCGCCGGACGGCTACACCCTGGTGTTGCTGAGTTCTTCGCAGGCCACCACCGCCGCCATGTACAAAAAGCTCAAGTACGATCTCATCAAGGATTTCGCGCCGGTGTCGCTGGCGGCGACCGTGCCGCAACTGATCGTGGTGCACCCCTCGCTGCCGGTGAAAACGCTCAAGGAACTCGCGGCGCTCGGGCGCGCCAATCCCGGCAAACTGAGTTACGGCTCTGGCGGCGTGGGCTCGTCGGGGCATCTGGCGGGCGAACATTTCGCCGCACTCAACAAAGTCAAAATGGTACACGTCCCCTACAAGGGCGCGAGCATCGCGCTGACCAACATCCTGAGTGGCGAAGCCGACGTCGTGATCGTCACCCTGCCCGCCACCATCCCGTTCATCAACGCCGGCAAGCTGCGAGGCCTCGCGGTACTCGATACCAAGCGCGTGCCGCAGCTGCCGCAATTACCGACCAGCGCCGAGGCCGGCATGCCCGACTTGCTGATGACCACATGGTGGGGCGTGGCTACACCTGCGGGTGTGCGTGCCGAAATCATCGCGCGCCTGCACAAGGACGTGATCACCAGCATGCAGGCCAGCATTGTGAAGCAGCGCCTGGCCAGCGTGGGCATGGACGCCACCGTGTCTGCCACACCCGCGGAATTCGGCGACCACATCCGCGCTGATGTAGCGCGCTGGACCAAGGTGATACTCGAGGCCAAAATCAAGCTTGAGTGAAGCGCGCTACCCTATTTCCCGGGCGCCTGACCCCTACTTTGACGTAAGCTACGAATTTGCACGCCACGCGCAAAATGCGGAGCGTAGTTCATCATCGCTACATTCAGATTTGGGTTTTCCTGTACAGGAAGGCGAGACATGGCAGCTATCAAGACTCTCGGGCTCGATCACGTTGTCCTCAGGGTGACGGATATCCCGCGCGCGTGCGCCTGGTATGCAGCTGTACTTGGCTGCAAGGTCGAGCGGGTTCTGCCCAGCCTCGGGCTGACCCAGCTTCGCGCGGGCGCAAGTCTGATCGATTTGGTTGACGTTAGCGGGCCGGCCGGAAAGTCAGGTGGCGCCGCGGCAGGACCGAAGCGACGCAACATGGATCATTACTGTGTGCAGCTGGCCGAATTTTCGGAGAAGAAGATCATCGCTCATCTGAAACGAAAAGGAATCGAGCCAGGTAAAGTCGGGCGACGCTATGGCGCAATGGGTCACGGCCCTTCGATGTATCTGACCGATCCGGACGGAAACACCGTCGAACTCAAGGGACCCCCCGATGCTGATCAGACCGAGAAAATACCGGATGCGATCTTGCCAGCGCGACGACGCAAGAAGGTTTCCTGATTCACGCCTTGCAAAAGGTTGATGATTGCGGAAGAATCATCAAAAATGCGCTGCCCTCTCATTTCACGTCATCCACAACTTTTGAGCATAACCCCCGGCCATCCCCTATGGAAGACCCGCCCGTGAGCGCTCCACGCCTCGTGACCCCCCAGACCTCGTTCACGGATGAGCTCTGGGTGTCGATTGCGCCGATCTACGCCACAACCCTGCGCCATCCGTTCATCGTGGGGCTAACCGACGGATCACTGTCGCGCGAGCGCTTCGAGTTTTACGCGGTCCAGGACGCGCTCTACCTGCGTGAGTTTGCCCGGGCGCTCGCGATCGCTGGGGCCCGCGCGCCGAAGGATGACTGGATCGTGATGCTGGCCGAACACGCAGCGGGCGCGCTCCGCGTCGAACGCACGCTCCACGAAGGCTTCTTCCGCGAGTTTGAGCTGACCGCGGAAGGTGCGGTCGCCACCCCGCTCGCGCCAACCACCCAAGCGTACACTAACTATCTCCTCGCGGTCGCGTACGGGGCGCCCTTCCATGAGGCGCTTGCTGCTCTACTTCCTTGCTACTGGATCTACTGGGAGGTAGGCAAGGAGCTGGCGAGTGCCGGTTCGCCGAATCCGCTGTACGCACGCTGGATCGGGACTTACGGCTCTGCCGAGTTCGGCGCCGTCGTTGGCGCGGTGCTTGAGGCGACCAACGAGGTCGCCGCCCAGGTGGGAGACGCCGAGCGCGCGGCGATGCGCCGCCATTTCCGCGCGACGAGCCGTTACGAGTGGATGTTCTGGGACATGGGTTACCGGTGCGAGCAGTGGCCATTCGATAACGCGCCGGCTGCCCCTCAGAGACCAGGCCGATGAGGCGGCTCGGCCGGTTTCAGACTACTGCAGCCACCTTGGTTCGCCGTCTTCACTGCCAACGCTTGATTCATGTCCCGCTCCGACGCCCGCCCCCTTAGTGCCCTCACCATCGCCGGCTCCGACTCCGGCGGCGGCGCTGGCATCCAAGCCGACCTGAAAACCTTTGCGGCACACGGCATGCACGGTCTGTCCGCGATTGCCGCGCTCACAGCGCAGCACACGCGTGGGGTGACGGCCGTGCACGTGCCATCTGTGGCCTTCCTGCGCGCACAGATTGACGCCTGCTTCGACGATTTCCGTATCGGTGTGGTCAAGCTCGGCATGCTTGCCAACACCGAAGTGATTACCGCGGTTGCCGATGCGCTGGAGCACCACAAGCCGTCGCATATCGTGCTCGACCCGGTTATGGTGGCGACCAGCGGTGCGCGGCTGCTGGAAGACAATGCGCTCTACGCTTTGCGCGCGCGGCTGTTCCCACTGGCGACGATCCTCACGCCGAACATTCCCGAAGCTGAGTTGTTGCTCGGCCATCCCATCGTTGACGATGAGGCCGCGGATGCCGCCTTGGTCGAACTGTTGACGCTGGGTGCGCGTGCGATGTTGCTGAAGGGGGGGCACTTGCAGGGCTCAGCCGGGATGGTTGATCGCTATTACGACGGCCACACACGGGCGGGATTTGCCCACGACCGTCTCGACGTCGAAGGCCATGGCACCGGCTGCACTCTCGCCTCGGCGATCGCGGCCAACCTGTGCCTGGGCATGCCGTTGCTCGCCGCCTGCGAGGCCGCGACGGATTACGTGCATGGCGCGTTGCGGCACGCAACTCGTCCGGGCCGCAGTGTTATAGCGGTGCTTGATCACTTCTGGCAGTTGCGAGTGGCCCCGCCGATCTCATACTGACCACCCGCGCCCGCCGTGCTGGTTTGCTTGATGTGGTACGGGTATCCCACTATTTGTACTGTGTTAATAATTATGGCATTCCTCTGACATCTTTACACAGCCACGGAGGTTTGTCATGGGAATCGGAGCGGAAAGGCGATTTGAACGCTACGCTGAGTCGATGGTTCAGGCACTGGGGCATGCGGATCGGGCGGCCCCGGCGCGCCAGTATCTGCGCGGCTTGATGCTGCCGGGGCAACGCAAGAGTGTCGAGCCGATGGCCGCACGGGTGCAACCCGAGGGTGTGCGCTCGGCGCACCAGTCGATGCATCACCTGGTAGCCGAGTCTGAATGGAGTGATAGCGCGTTGCTTGCGGCGGTGGCCGACAAAGTGGCGCCGGTGCTCACCGAGTCGGGCCGGGCACCGTGTTACTGGATTCATCATGCGAGCTTGTGTGTCGCTGCCTATGGCTTCCTCATGTTGGAGCGATTGTCCGGCGTTAAAAAAAACACCGCTCGACTTCAAACGCCTGCCATACCCGAAGGCTTCCTCCCGCGCGGGTCTGTCCCCGATGCAGCGCCACGTCCCGTGGTCCATCGCAACCGTACGCTATCGGCTGGGGCGCGCCATCGCTCGAAGTCTTTCGCTATGCCCGTGCTGCGGAAAGTCGTAGGTACGGCCAGCTAGACATTAATAACACAGTACAACTAATGGGTGACCCCTATGTGGTCTGAGTGTCTGGCTATTAAATTAGCTAACCTATTAGAGTAATGTACACCTTTGGAAAAGAGGAAGCCCAACTACCCGTTGTCCGGTGTGCTGGCAATCGTCGCTGCCAGCGGAGTTGATGCTTTTACTCAGACGGCTTTGCATGGCGCTTGGGAATTGGGGCTTACTTCTGAAGGTGCAGTTGGCGTAGTGCTTAGCCTTCGGCAATCAAACCCCCAGCGGCCACCCAAACTCCCCCAGTGATGGCCACTTCAAAATCCCCCAGTAGCGGGTAAGCCGATGTAATAAATTGGCGTAACCCGCGGTAGTGCCGACAGGACATCATCGCCCCTTTATTAAACGAGGGGATTGGGAGTGAATGT